>CAZCEX010000070.1:0-12537 GCA_964497785.1 uncultured Thermoanaerobaculia bacterium
TCTGACGAATGTCGGTGGTTTTGCATTCAACGTCGCCGGTATCTACCAGGATTCGAAGAACGACTACACCGGCTACCGATCCACCTACAAGGGCGGCCTGCTCAAAGCCACAAGGGCCCTCGGCAAGAAGGCCCGCTTCCGCTGGGGACTCAAGGGCTACAGCCTCGACAACGACTCCGTCTGGATCGACGTCAACGACCGGGAGAGCATCGCAGGGCCGCACGCCGGCCAAACCTACGAGGAATCTTTCGGCGTCAACTTCGACCACTGGCGCAACTCGGCTCTGAACCGCGACGTACTCGAGTCCAACCTCGAGTTCAGCTACAGAGTTTCCAAGGCTCTCGGTACTTTCCGGCTGCGCTGGGATTACAAGAGCACCGACCGCGAGTACTACCAGGTGACCCCGGATTCGGGCGAGACCACCCGCAATCTGCTTGGAATCTACTGGCGGGCTCGCCCCGCCAAGTCCTTCAAGCTCCTGGCGCACTACAAGCATGCGGAGATCAATAACCCCTTCATGCTCGTCGACGGCGCCTGCTCGACCCTGGTATCGCCGGGCGCTTCGAACCCATGGGGCCCCGATACGGCTCAGTACTACGAATTCCACGATGCCCGCATTGCCGAGACAACTTCCTCTCCGTCGTCCTTCGACGAGGCCAAGCTCGGCTTCACCTGGATGCTCGGAACAGCAACCACCCTGAGCGCCAACTACAAGTGGTGGGACGGGTCGAATACCGACGGCGACCTCACGCAGTGGGACCGTTCGAACCAGGTTGCCACAGTGACCCTTTGGTCGGCCCCGTCCTCCGGATGGAACTGGCATCTTGGGTATGCCTACCAGGATTCGGAGCTCAAAGCTCCACTCTGCATACCCGTCTTCGATGGTTGAGCGGGCACAATCATGGGTGGCCAGGATGGCTACTCCCGCAACGTGCTCACTCAGAACAGCGAAAGCAATACCGTCCTCGGTGGCATCGTCATCAAAGCATCGAAGTCCTTCGAGCTCGGGTTTGACCTGACCTGGACCGAATCGACCCAGGCGCTGAACCCCTTCGAGCTGCGAGCCCCCGAATACGAAGCGACCCACCCGACGATGAGCTTCGATTTCACGGACTCCTACACCTACTCTGCGATCGACATATCGCAGATCTGGGGCAAGGCGTACGCGGACATCAAGCTCAGCAAAGACGTTTGGATGAATGTCTACTACCGCTATGGAGACTACAGCGACAGCAACACCCTGTTCCAGGATGATTCGGGTACGCTCAATATCCTCGGCGCCTACGTGGGTTGGGCCTTCTAGGAGAGCTCGACACAATCACCTCAAGACCCCGCCTCCCGGCGGGGTCTTTTTTTGCCGCTTAGGCTCTGGTCAACCGGAGAACCAGTGAAAGCGCTTCTCACGGCACGTGCCGGGTGCGGAATTGTGTCGTGGCCGCATCGACCACGAGGGCCCTCCCCACAATTTCGTCACCGGGCAATGCCCGGGGAGGTCGTTGCGACTCTGATGCCACGGATGCAAAGGAGACCGCCGCTCGCTTGAGCAGTGTGGTCGCAGCCCTTCCGGTCCTATCCCCTCGCGACCAGACTGCTCATGCGACGCTGGGATGACCGTCCTACGGCATCCCAGAAGGCCGGGGTCAAGTCCTGGCGAAAAGTTGTGAGTCGTATGATTCGTTAAAAGTGGTGGGCCAAGGCCCACCATCTCTGGCTTGGAGGGTTGGAGCGGCGATCAGGGACAGTGATCAGGGACAGTGATCAGCGACAGCGGCTGCAGCGTACGGCGCCAGTCGAGGTTCCTCTCCGCAGGCGGGACGCCTGCTCCCACCAGTACAGGCGTCACGGCGGGAGGCTTGGTGGCCACAGGCGTCTCGCCTGTGACCGGCGCTGGCATCCGGCCTCCGCACAGCTACCGTCACCCCGGTCCGGCCTCAATCCCAGCTGGAAAGATCTCCGGACTCGAAGCCATCGACGAATACCGTGTTAGGGGTGATGCCACATTCACTGAGGACCACATTGTTGGCGAGCCATGTATGCCCGACGGGGTGTCCTTCGGATGACGCAAACATCCAACCGGGGCCGGTGATCCACTGGCTCTCGACGTCGCTGTACAACCCCTGCCCCACGCTGTGTCCATAGTAGGACGTCAGGACGACGAAGGAGCTGCCGCGGTTGATTTCGACGGGGCACTCGAGCCCTTCAGCCATCACGAGCTGGCCAAGGCCTATCAGCAAAACTACGACCAAACAAAGAGTTCGTCTCATACCGCGAACGAGGCTATCACGAGATGACGCGGCAACATACCCCCAGCTCGTTAGAGACGTGATCGTACTCACCAAAACACTCACCAATCAGGGTTCGTGGCATTGGCGCTTCGTACGCCGCTCAGATAACGGTCCCATCAGGGATTACGGAGTTCTTCGCGACAACCACAACCCCGTCCTTGATGCACCACCCCTCGCCCTCAGCTTCAACCGTGCTCGTCGCGTTGACAATCTGCACATTCCGGCCAATGCGAGCGTTTTTGTCGATGATCGCGTTGCGGATCACCGAGCCCTCACCAACCCCGACCGGCGGCGCATCAGGCCCGAAGTCCGGGTAGCGAGCATCAACGCCCATGATGAGCACGTTTTCGAGCTTCGCCTTGTGGACCACTGACCGAATGCCGATCACAGCATTGTTTGCCGAGGTACCCTCCACGTACGAGCCCTCCCCCAGCATCACATGTTTAAAATCGCAGCGATCGAGGCGAGCACCCGGAAGGAATCTTGGTCGCGTGTAGAACAACCACAGCGGATCGTGGAAGGTGAACGAGGGGTTCGCCTGGACCAGGTCCATATGGGCGTCGAAGAAGGCCTTGATGGTCCCAATATCTCTCCAATAACCCTTGAAGAAATGGGCCTGGACCTTGCGTCTGGGGACCTCGGAAGGAATGATGTCATTGCCAAAATCAACAAGATCGTTGTCGAGTGCTTCGAGGAGCGCCTCTTTTCTGAAGATGTAGATTCCCATCGAGGCGAGGAAAGGCTGATCGGCCCGCACTCCTTTTCTCCGCAACAAGTCCGCTGAAACCTCCATGCCCTGCCGTTCCTCGGGGGTTGTCGGCTTTTCGCGAAACTCGAGGATTCTGCCCTTGGAATCGACCCGGGCCGCACCGAAGTCGGCAATCTCCTTTTCGGAGCACGGCATGACACCGATCGTAATGTCGGCATCGTTCTCTTCGTGATCGAGCAGCAGTTGGCCATAGTCCATGCGGTACATGTGGTCGCCGGCCAGGATCACGACGTGCCGGGTGTAGATTTCCCTGACCATCTCGATGCTCTGGCGAACGGCGTCCGCGGTCCCCTGGAACCACGCCGTCTTCTGCGGCGTCTGTTGGGCCGCGAGGATCTGTACATAACCTCTCGAAAATGAGTCGAAACGATACGTTCTACTGATGTGGCGGTGCAGCGAAACCGAATTGAACTGCGTGAGCACGTACATGCGTTCCATGCCCGAGTTGATCGCATTTGAAATGGGGATATCGATGAGACGGTACTTCCCGGCAATGGGCACCGCGGGTTTCGAGCGGAGGGTCGTCAGAGGTGCGAGCCGTGTCCCTCTTCCCCCCCCGAGAATCAGAACCGTCACCTCGCGGGCCAATTTTTCGCTAAAACTCATAAAACGAACCTCCAACTGAAGTGGCGACCTGCAAATTTTAGCTCATCCGGACGCGGATATTTAAGGAATCAGGATTTACTTCACGGTACCAGTATGAGGCTCAGGCTTTGACGCGCCGCCGCATGTTCACAGCCGTTAAGAAAGCGACAATCGCAGCGAGGAGCATAAATACCGAACCCGTGCGATACGGCCACGCAAACCCCAACCTCCCAAATACAACCTCTCCCCAGAACGGACCGAGAATGCGGCCGAGAGACGACATCGCCTGAAATACGCCCATGACGCCTCCGACCTCGTCGGCACCGACCAGGGTCGAGGTCAAGGAGGACAATGAAGGCGAAGCAATGCCCTGGCCGAGCGCGAGTAGCGCCAACACCCCCATCAGGACCGCCCGGGTCTCGACATAGGGCATGATTCCCAGTGCGAGGCAGCTCACGGTCGTTCCCACCACGACCAGACGGATTTCTCCGTAGCGTGGCGCCAGGTACCGCACCAGGCCGCCCTGGACCAGCGCCCCAAGAACACCCGCATATACGAAGAGCCAGTACACACTGCTGCGGGTGAATGCGTGGGCATTGGTCGCGAACTGCGCGAAGGTCGTTTCGAAGTTCGAAAAGGCGAAAATGACGAAGAAGACCATGAGGAGGCAGGCCCCAACATGAGGGTGAGCGAGGGCCTCGGCGAGACTGGCAATGGTAAGAGGGTGCCTGCGCGCTTCCCGACGGCTCTCAGGATCGAGCGTCTCCGGGAGAAAGGCCCACACCATGGCGAAGGCTATGAGCGATGCGACTGCAGCCGCCACCCCCGGCAACCACGGCCTGACCTGGACCAACAAACCGCCCACCGCTGGACCGAGAATGAAGCCGAGCCCAAAGGCCGCTCCGATCATGCCCATGCCTTTGGCCCTTTCTTTGGGCGGCGTGATGTCGGCGATAACGGCCTGGGCAGTCGATATGTTGCCACCGGAGATGCCATCGATGATCCGCGAAAAAAAGAGCATGAAGAGCGAGCCGGCGAAACCGAAGATCAGGTACCCCACCGCCGATCCGACGAGCGACACGAGCAGGACAGGCCGCCGACCAACGCGGTCGGAGAGACGCCCGAGGATCGGGGCAAAGAGAAACTGCATTGCGGAGAACGAAGCCATCAGAAGACCGAAGACGATCGGCGAGGGCCCGAACTCCTCGGCATAAAGGGGCAAGATTGGAATGACGATTCCAAAACCGATGAGGTCGATGAAGACGATCAGAAAGACCGTGCCGAGTTGGGCCTGCCTCTTCATCTCATCTCCGCCAGAAACCCCGGGTGAGCATTGCCAGCAAAGTAAAGATCTCGAGCCGACCGAAAAGCATCAGGGCCGCCAGGACGAGCTTCACCGTCGCCGGAAAATGGGCGAAGTTGTCATAGGCGCCAACCTCTCCGAGACCTGGGCCCACATTGCCGATTGCCGTCAGGGAGGACGTCAGGGAGGTCAAGACGTCGTAACCGTGCGCGGCAACAACGAACGCGCCTGCGACTGCCAGAATCATGTAGGCAGTGAGGAACGCCCATATGCCGGACAGGACCGACTCTTCGACCACCACACCTCCGTACTTGACCGGACGCACCGCACGGGGGTGGATGAGGCGCTGCAGCGTCACCCTCAGGGACCGCATCGCCAACAGCGTGCGCAGGCTCTTGATCCCTCCCCCGGTCGAACCGGACATGCCGCCGAGAACGAGCAGCACGATGATCGCCATCAGAGCGAACTGCGGCCAGAGCTCGAAATCGGTCGTCGCATAGCCGGTGGTCGTCAACAGGGACACGGTCTGAAACGCCGCTGTCCGCACGGTATCCGCAAACTTCGCACCCGGTTCGTGAACGGCGAACGTGAACAGAGCTGTTCCTCCAGCCACTACACCGAGAAAATAGCGAAGCTCAGCATCCTTGAAGACCGAGCGTCCCCGTCCCGCGAGCACCCGATAATGGAGCACGAAGTTGATTCCCGCGAGCAGCATGAAGAAGATCACGATCCACTCGATCAGGGGCGACCCGAACTCTCCAACCGACGTATTCCTGGTGGAAAAGCCGCCGGTCGCGAGCGTGGTGAAGGCATGGCAGAGCGCCTCGTACCCACTCATCCCCGCAAGCTTGAGGAGCAACCACTCAAGTGCAGTAAAACCAACGTAGATTCCCCACAACGACCGCGCGGTATTCGCCAGCCTCGGTTGCACCTTATCGGCTACAGGACCGGGCACCTCTGCCTTAAAGAGCTGCATCCCTCCAATACCGAGGAGGGGAAGGATCGCGATTGTGAAGAGGATGATGCCCATCCCCCCCAACCACTGCGTCATCGCCCTCCACAGGAGCAGGGCTCTCGGAATGACCGTCACATCTGCAATGACGGTGGATCCGGTGGTCGAAAACCCGGACACCGCCTCGAACACGGCATCCGCTGGACCGAGGACTCCGGCGATGAGGTAGGGCAGTGCAGCCGTGACGGATACGAGGATCCACGCTCCGCCGACTACGAGGAAACCATCCCTCGATGTGATGCGCCGACTGTCCGGCTTCAGAAAACGCACCATGGTGGCGCCACAGGCCAGGACCAGGAGCATGGTCGCCACATATGGCAGAATCGGCTCGCGAAAGAAGAGCGCGGCAGCCAACGGAACCACCATGAACAGCCCGTCGAGCACGAGCAGCCAGCCGAGCAGGGAAAAGGACAGCTTGAAGTTCACGCTCACTGGCCTTCGAGGAAGCCGTCAAGCATCGAAGCTCTTTTGGTCGTCGTGATCAGGAGCACCTCATCGCCAGCCTCGATACGATAACCGCCATGAGGAACGACAATAGTGTCATAGCGGTGGACTGCGGCCACCAACACCCCCTTGGGAAGCCCGAGCTTCGCGAGTGGGCTGCGCACCAATCGGCTGCCTTCGCCTGCCTCGACCTCGAAGACCTCGACCTCGTCGTCGAGCAGCGCAGCCACCGCCTTGATCTGGCCGCGCCGGGCAAACTGCAAGGCGAGGCTCACCGATAAAAGCCGAGGCGAGATCACGGCGTCGATGCCGACATCGCCGATCAAACCGGCGAGAGCGGCATTGTCGACGAGAGCGATGGTGTGAGAAGCCCCGAGCTTTCGCGCGAGCAGGCAGGCGACCACGTTCTCCTCGTGGCTGTCGGCGCAAGCCAGGAAGTCCTTGACGTGCTCGATACCTTCCTCCAACAGGACATCCCGGTCGGTAGGGCTCCCGTGGATGACCATCGTCGAATCGAGGCTTGCCGCAGCCGCCTCACACGCGGCCCAACTCCTCTCCACCAACGTGACACTCACCCCCAACGCCTCGAGGCGCCGGGCCAGCTCGAGTCCTATTCGAGTCGCGCCTGCGATCATGACCTTTCGATCCGGGCCGCGCTCGAGGTCGAGCAGGGTGAGAACGGTGTCGGTCTCTGCGGGGTCCATCGCGAAGTAGACGAGATCTCCTGCCATCAGCTCGTCGTCTCCGTGGGGCACCAGCCAGCGCCCTTCGCGCCGAATCGCCACAACAAGCATCGGCACCGCCGGAAACAACAGCTTGAGATGCGACAGCAACAGCCCGTTGAAGTCGCTCCCTTCGCGGATGACGAAACCGGCTACCTGCAGCTTGCCGCCGAAAAACGGGGCAACGTCCACGGCGCCTGGCACGGCCATCAACGAAAGAATCCTCTCGACTGTGGCGCTGTCGGGATTGATCGCCAGACGCTCGCCACCGATCTCGGAGGCGATACTCCTCAGGCTCTCCTCGTGGCCTTCGTCCCGGAGACGAGCGACGACCCTCGGAACCCGGAACAGAGCAGAACCGACGAGAGCCACGACCATGTTGGCCTCGTCGGAATCGGTCGTCGCGAGGAGGAGGTCACACGATTCGATCCCTGCCTGTCTGAGAACTGGAACGGTCGTGCCGTTGCCGCAAATGGTCTGAACGTCGAGCCTTTCGTCGAGGTCGCGAACAAGCTCACGATTGCGTTCGACAAGAACCACATCATGCCCGTCACTCGACAGCTTCGCTGCAAGAGACGATCCCACGAGGCCACCGCCCACGATGACAACATTCATGAACCGCCTCCCCAACTCCACATTCTAAACTCTGGCAACAGTAAAGTTACAGGCGTCTTTTGATGTGCTTGAGTATCTGAATCGAGATCGAGTCATCGCCAAAGTTCCCGACCTTGATCCGAATCGACGTCGATTCGAAGTCCTCAGCCTCGAGCTTGACCTTTACTTTGGTCCCGTCAGCCATTGTTGCCTTCACCGTCGACTTGAGCCTGTCGGTTACGGCATCGATTGCGACGAAGTCCAGCTCCTCCATCGTCGCCCGCGTTGCCTGGTCGACCGTCGGCAGTTGAGCGCCAAGGACCGCACGGAGGGTTCCTTGTTTGTAGATAGCGCCATCCCCAACCGGGACTCCTTTGACAACGCTGGTGCATCCACTCAGACCGACTGCCAATACAAAACCCACGAAAAAATATGTTATGCGTTTCATCTCACGACGATACTCTGGACCTCTCGACGTGTCGAGTGTGACAACCTTTCCGTCAGCGAACCGTAGGTTGCCAACAACGATGGTTTCCCTTTACCCTTTGTTCGTCGTCGCAGGGAGGCAGAATGGCTGGAGTGATTGCAATCCGAAATGAAACGAAGAGCACCTGGGAGCGCAGAGTGCCGCTCACACCGGACCTCGTTCGCCATCTGGTTCACGCCTGCGACACCAAGGTCCTGGTGCAGCCCTCTTCCCACCGCGTTTATCACGACAAGGAGTTCGTCCGCGCTGGGGCCGACCTCAGTATCGACATATCCGATTCGCCTGTGGTCTTCGGTGTCAAGGAGATTCCAGCCAAGCTTCTGAGCAAGAAGACGGCCTATGTCTTCTTCTCCCACGTCATCAAAGGACAGCCCTACAACATGGCGATGCTCCAGCGACTCATCGACCTCGAGTGCACGCTCATCGACTACGAGATGATCCGCGAGGCAGATGGACGCCGGCTCATCTTCTTCGGTCGTTTCGCCGGCCTCGCGGGCATGATCGACACGCTGTGGTGCCTCGGCCGCCGCTTCAAGGCTCTTGGAATCACGACACCGTTCGACGAGGTCAAACCAGCTCACAGATACGAAGATCTCGCCAGCGCCAAGGCGGACATCGCCAGGATCGGGCAACGGATCGCCAAGGAGGGTTTGCCCGAGCAGATCGTCCCCCTGACGATCGGTATCGCCGGCTATGGCAACGTCGCGCGCGGCGCGCAGGAGATTCTCGCCGACCTTCCGATCCAGACGGTGGACCCGGATCAACTCCCGTCACTAGCACAGCCTGGAAAAGCCTCAGACCGCGTGATCTATCGTTCCACCTTTCGAGAGCAGGACCTGGTCGAACCGAACGACCCGGCCACCTCATTCGACCTGCAGCACTACTATCAGAAACCCGAGGACTATCGCTCACGATTCGCACCTCTTCTCGAGCACCTGACCGTCGTCGTCAACGCGAACTACTGGGATGAGCGATACCCGAGACTCATCACCACCGAACGACTGCGGGAGTTGTATCTCGAAAACCGCCACCCCAAGCTCCAGGTCATCGGTGACCTCGGTTGCGATATTGGGGGCAATGTCGAGTGCACCGTCAAATGCACGCTCCCGGATGACCCGGTGTATGTATGGGACCCTGCTACCGGTGGTGTCAGATCAGGCGTCGAAGGCCACGGGCCGGTGGTGTTGGCCGTCGAAATCCTCCCGACCGAGCTCCCTCGCGAGGCATCCGAGGATTTCGCGTCCGCCCTCGGTCCGTTTGCCCAGGCGATCGGCAAAGCAGACTACGATGCCTCGTTCGAAGATCTGGATCTTCCTCCCGCCGTCAAACGCGGGGTGATCGTGCACGCTGGCAAGCTCACCCCGGAGTTCCAATACCTCGAGGCGCATCTGGGCTCGTGATCGGCTCTGCAGGAAATCGAAAACGAACTCCCGCCGACAACCGGTGGGACGCCGGTGAAATACACAGGACCCGACATTCTGTTGACCTTTTTGATAGAGACTGTAGGCTCACCTATCCGGCGGGCGCCCCATCGAAAAACGAGGGGTCACACGGCGGCTACTCTCATGAATCGTAAGGAGTTCACATGCGGCAAACGGTGATCATCGGAACCGGCTGCCTGATCCCAGAGATCAGGGTCCCGAACGAGGATTTCCTCAACAACCGCTTTTTCGGGGGCTACAACGAGCCCTTCGAACAGGGATCAAACCCCAAGATCGTTGATACCTTTCGAAAAATCACCGACATCAGCGAACGAAGGTATGCCAGAGACGACCAGGTGGCATCCGATATCGCATTGATCGCCGCCCAGAGGGCCCTCGAGGACTCCGGCATCGACGGCGAAGAACTCGACTACGTCATCTTCGCCCACAACTTCGGTGATGTGCGGCATAACAACCGCCACATCGACCTCGTTCCAACCCTCGCAGCACGCGTCAAGCAAGGGCTCGGCGTCAACAACCCCGAATGCATCGCTTATGACCTGCCCTTCGGCTGCCCGGGTTGGCTGCAGGGTGTGATTCAGGCCGACTACTTCCTCAAGTCGGGCGACGCGACGCGGGCCCTGGTCATCGGCGCCGAAACCCTGTCCAGGATTTCGGATCCCCACGATCGGGACAGCATGATCTACTCGGACGGTGCCGGCGCCGTCGTCCTAGAGGCGAGGCCGTCACCCGACAAGATTGGGGTCCTCACCCACGCGGTCCGCTCCGACACCCTGGACCATGCCCATCTTCTTCGAATGGGCACGTCCTACGATCCCGATTACCAGGACGAAACGCTTTTCCTCAAGATGCAGGGACGAGTCCTGTACGAGTACGCCTTGAAGAACGTGCCCGGGGTCGTCAAAAAGAGCCTTGACCGAGCCGGCCTCGGTCTCGAGGACGTCGACCAGGTGCTGCTCCACCAGGCGAACGCGAAGATGGATGAGGCCATTCTGAAACGCCTGTTTCGTCTATACGACGTCGCCCCTATTCCGGAAAAAATCATGCCCATGACCATCGCGACGCTGGGCAACAGCTCGGTGGCAACTCTGCCGACATTGCTCAACATGCTTCTCAAGGGCGAACTCGAGGGACACTCCTTGAACACAGGGGACATCGTGGTCTTCGCCTCGGTTGGCGCTGGGATGAATATCAACTCTCTCGTATACCGATGGCCATAGCTTGAGAATTTTCTAGAAAAAAGTCCGTTGCGGGAAGGCAATCGTCGGATTCTCAAAAGGTGGCGTCATCGCTGCCCTGGCCTCAGCGGAGCTTCCCCAGGACGAAGTTTCCTGGGTCATCCTCGCAGGTTGCAGCCAGTGGGTCGAAATGCTCCCCGAATCCGTACCCCACGGACGGGTGCTCTCCCTCGTCGACAGCGCCGATGACGTGGCAGGCAGCTGTGCCACCCTCCTGTCTCGCATGCCGGAAGGCGCAGAAGCACAAATTAAACGCAAAGGCGCAGAGACGCAAAGGCGCAAGGAAGCACAGGAATAGAAGTCAGCCCGTGTTGCCGAATTCGATGCCATTTTGTTGCGTGTTGCGCATTGACGACACCAAGCCCGGTGCCAGGATCCCGCGAACACCGACAACCATCTCCTTTTCAACCGAGATCCTATTCCCAGTTGAAGTCCTATATTATTCTTCTCTTTGCGTCTTTGCGTCTCTGCGCCTTTGCGTTGGTTGTCCTATGCTTCTTGTGCGATGTTGTAGACGGTCCTCGTCGGGAACGCCATCTCCAGCCCTTCGGCTGTGAACCGCCGCAAAATCTCCAGGTTGACTGCCGTCTGGGCGCCGACGATGTCCTCTCCCTTTTTGATGTAGTAGATAAAGAGGATGTTCATCGAAGAGTCGGCGAACTCAGTGAAACCGATGACGGTCTTTTCTTCCAGCGTCGGATTCTCGGCGGCGATGTCGCCGAGCACCGACATCGCTTTTTCCATGCCTTCGGGGGTGGTGTCGTAGATCAGACCGAGTGACAGCACCACCTTGCGCGACGGCTCCTCGCTGACGTTTTCGACGGCAGAGTCCGCGAACTTCGCGTTGGGAATCGTGACCAATGTGCCGGCCAACGTGCGCATGCGAGTGCTACGGATACCGATCTCGACGATGTTGCCGTCGAAGCCGGCCACCTTGACCCTGTCGTTGAGGGCAAACGGGTGGTCGGTAACGATCGTGAACCCGCCGAAGATGTTCGAAACCGTATCCTTCGCCGCCATTGCGAGTGCCAAACCACCGATGCCGAGGCCGGCGATCAAGGCGCCCACGTCGTAGCCGGCGTTGTTGAAGGCGACGATGAGCCCCACAGACCACACCCCGACCTTCGTGCCTTTGCGCACGATCGGCAGCAACAGATCGTCGAGGTCGGTATCCGATTTGTCTGCGAGCGGCGAGATGAAGTGGGCAAAAACGGCCTCGAGAAGTCGGGCGATCATCCAGGTCACACTGATGATGATCAGGAACTGGACTCCACCATCGATCCACGAGCCAAACCGTTCCGGGAGCGTCAACGTGCCGAGCCCGTACCAGATCCCGGCGACCGTCACCGCAAATACGATCGGTTCTTCGATCATATCGACCAGGATGTCGTCGAGTTGGGTTTCGGTCTTGCCTGCAAGCCGCTTGAAGACCCCCGAAAAAACCCAGAAAAGAGCCTTCCCGACGACCAATGCGCCGACGATGATCGCTACTGCCAGCAACCACTGACCCACCGTATTTCCATAAAACGCCTTCGCCAGAAACTCACCCATGCGTCACCTCCTCGGCAGAACGAACAACTGCATACTACCCGAAATTTCCTCTAGCTTGCAGTTCTCACCAATGTTCGAAGCGAAGGGCGGGAGGTGCCGTGCTGG
>CAZCEX010000071.1:0-12484 GCA_964497785.1 uncultured Thermoanaerobaculia bacterium
GAAGTAGGTCGACAGCTCCATCGGGCAGCGCACCCCTCGGGGGATGTAGACGAAGGATCCGTCGGAGAATACCGCCGAGTTGAGCGATGCGAAGAAGTTGTCGGTGGCAGGAACCACCGAGCCGAGGTACTTCCTGACGAGGTCGGGGTGGTTGTGAACCGCCTCGGAGAAGGAGCAGAAGATGATACCGGCCTCGGCCAGCTTCTTCTTGTAGGTTGTCGCCACCGAGACCGAGTCGAATACCGCGTCAACGGCAACGCCGGTGACATCTGCAACACCGGCAAGAACCTTCTGTTCTTCGAGCGGAATGCCCAGCTTTTCGTATGTCTTGAGGATTTCCGGGTCGACCTCGTCGAGGCTGCCAATCGCCTTCTTGGGGGCGGAAAAATATGAGATGGCCTGATAGTCGATCGGTTCGTAGTGAACCTTGGGCCAGTGTGGCTCGGTCATGGTCTGCCAGTGGCGGAAGGCTTTGAGGCGCCACTCGGTCAACCACTCGGGCTCCTGCTTCTTGGCGGAGATCGCTCGCACAACATTCTCGTCCAGACCGGGAGGCAGGGTGTCCTGCTCGACGTCGGTCACGAAGCCGAAGGCGTAGTCGCGATCGGCAAGCTCTTCCAACATTTTTGTAGAATCCATAGGTCGCACACCTCGCTCACACCCTGCTGAACGAGGAGGCGAGGACCGACATTCCCCAAACCCGGCTCGAGCACAGGAGCGGCGAGCTTGGATCGACCAACGTGGTGGGGTTTTTGGCCGGGTCTCTAATCGAGCTTCGCCGTCAGGTGACCGAAAGGCAGCTTGAAGTCGAGGATGACAAGACGTCCCTCGTCAGTTGGGTCGATCCACAGGCTGACCTCTCCTTTGCGAGAGAACATCTGCCCGTCGGCGGGTTTCGGCCTGATCTCGAGAAGATGACGGGGTCCCAGGGTGGTTCGGCGTTTTTCGAGCTCGCCGACGCTTGCCATCGTCTCCAGAACGCCATCAGTCGTCAGCAGGGTGAGGTTGACGGATTCGCCGGGCTCGCGGGCGATGGCCTGGAGACGGAAGATGAAGGCCAGAGGATCGAGAACCGGGGCCGACGGTTCGAATGTCGTCGTTTGGCTTTCGCCATTCTCGACGGCGAGCACGGTCCCCTCGGTGGAGTTCACACGATACGACTTGGTTGATGTCTCGCCCTTTTCTTCGATGAGGCTCTCGTAGGCGACGGTCGTTGTGGACTCGACATCGACCCAGGAGTCGATGCGCCCATCTACCTTGTAGATCTTGTTGAAAAATCTCGAGTTCCGGGCGGTCATTACGATGTGGTAGGCGGGTCGTCCCTCGAATTCGTCGAGGCAGCTCTCGAGAATCATGTGGCCGCAGGTGATGCCCATGTACCTGACGATGTAGTGCTGAGACTCGGAGAGTGGGATGAAAGGCGGGGTTGCTATCTGTTCGGTCTCGGTCTGACTCGCAACCCCTCCCCCACATGTGACGCCGGCGAGCAGGAGCAGGGCCGAGGCCGATCGAGGAAGGATGGTGCGTGTGGTAGCCATGCGGGGAGTATAGAGGACCGGGTGGATTCTGATCCCGTGGTCGCCGTCACGGAACCGGACACGGCCTCGGATACTCGGACACCCAGGTCCTGGTCCTGGACCTGGACCCTGCCCCTGACCCGGAAGCTCCATGCGTATTGAGTTGATCTTCGACACCGCAATCCCCTACCTATTTCTGTGCAGTTTTCTCGATTTCGTGCTCTCAGACCTCAGGTCTGACGATGGTTTTGGTGTTCGACTCGTTGACAGACGTTTCCTGAGGTAGAATGGAGGAGCCGAAATAGGTTTTATCCTTGACGGCGGAACGCAAGAAGCGATCGTATCGCCCAGGATGGGTTATAGGTTGGTCCCGGCACATGATGATGATGTGAACAAGCGGTTTTACCAGATGTTCAATCGTGGCGTGCTGTGATGTCGGACGTGGGAGGGAAAATCATGGTTACATTGGCCATTGAAGGAAGCGGTGGGTCCGAGGTGCTCTATGAGGTGGCAAAAGACGTTTTTTCCATCGGTGCTTCGAACTCGAACGACATCGTCATTCGGGCTCCGGGGGTGGCGCCTCACCACCTGACGATCCAATGCAAGGGAGATGTCTTTACTTTTCTGGGCCAGAGCCGCCAGGTGGCGGTGCTCAACGGTGAGCGACGGTCTCGAGGTGTGCTCCGCGTCGGAGACCGCCTTCGCATCGGGACCGCAACGCTTGTTTTTAAGGGAGCGGACACCGGGGGGCCAGGTGAGGTTGAGATCATCGAAGAGGGTTCGGCTGAAGAATCCACGCGCCAAGCCCCCTCTGCGCCAAAGCGCGAAGGACGGTCGGAGGTCGTATTGTATAGCGAGCCGTCTCGCATCGCGTCGGCCCGAAACCGCATCGTCGAGGTGTTCCGTTCCGGTGTTCAATCTGATCTGTTGCCTTCCCTGAGATTGTTGCTCGCAGATGTCTTCGAGGATCGGCAAGCCATGTTGACCAGGGTCGACGGCGATGGTCGATTTGCGCCGATCGCGTCGCAGTGGACAGGAGACCTCCCCCGTCTGCCACTGCGCACGTTTGAAGCCCTTGCAGAGGGAAACCGGTATGCCTTGCTGAGGCTGGGCAGCCGCGAGCTTCTGATCTACCCCGTACTGCGTGGGCCTCTGGTTTCCCGCGCCTACTTCGTAGTCGAAACGAACGACGATCATCAAGAAGACGACGAGCTCATTCTCGCTGAGTTGTCGCGCACGTTGGCGATCCACTGGGATCGAGTCGAGCGTTCGGGTGTGCTGCACGAGCGCTGGGAAAGCGAGGCCCGGTCGGCGGTAGAGACGATGCTCCCGGGAACATCACAGGCGGTTCAGTTGCTGCGCGATGCCGTGGTTCAGGCCTCGCGGTCGCAGAACCCGGTCCTCCTGTGTGGGAGGGAGGGTGTCGGTCGTTTGACGATCGCGAGTCTGATTGGGGCGCAACATCCCGCCGGCGCACTCCCTCTCCAAGTCATTGAGGTCCAGGAGGGTGGAGACGAAAACCTGCGTACGGTTTTCTTCGGATCGGGCCCGGAGTTGGAGAACCCTGCTGACCGGCATCAAGGAAACGTTTTGGTATTGCGGAGTATTCACCTGGCTTCGGCGACGGTGCAACGAGAGGTGGCGGCGACGATTCTCGCGGATGTCGAATCCGGGTCAGGGCCGCGGGTGCGCTGGATTGCCACGACCGAAGAGGACGCCATCCAGATGCTCAACGAGGGGCGCCTCGATCCTGCCCTTTACAGCCTCTTCAACAACCACGTGATTCGGGTCCCGTCGCTGCAGAATCGACGTGAAGATCTGCCTCTCCTGGTCGTTCGGTTGCTCGACTCGGTGGCTGCCGAGCAGGGCAAGGAGCTGAAAGGTATTGAGTTGGGGAGCCTCAACTCGCTGCTTCAGCATCGGTTCGAGGGTCAGATGACGGAGTTGCTTTCGGAGCTCGGGCGATTGGTGACAGCCACTCCGTCGGGCGAGATGATCAGGGGCACGGTTCCGGCCCTTCTGTTGCCCACTTCCCTCGGTGAAGGCGACGATGACGGCGTGTCGATGGGTGCGCTCCTTGGTATCGACGACCTCAAGACCGTTGTGCCGGCGGTCGAACGGCTGATTATCGATCGGGTGCTGCGGCGAACCAAGGGCAATCAGAGTGAGGCCGCCCGAATCCTCAACCTGTCACGAGGGGCATTGATTTCGAAAATGAAGGACTTCGAAATTCCGGATTACCGCTACTTGCGGAGGCGATAGCCCCCTAGGAGCTTGTAGGGCATAGACCTTCCCCCGAAGTGAGCAAACCTGGGATGAGGCGAGGGAGGGAAGGCCAATGCCCTCCAATCTCCTAGAGGATGCGCTGCGCGCATCTGGAGAGGGCAATGCCGAGCATTGTTCTTCCAGTGGCATTGACGTCTATCTGGCGGTTGGCAGGCAAAAGCACGGCGGACGGATCCTGAGACTTTCGAGAAGGCTCTTCAAACGACCTGATTGAAGGAATTTAGGGGAATATTTCCTCGCGAATCCCCAGAGGCTCACCAGAACTCGCCTCCCTTTCACGTGGAAAACGAATCCTGCGTTCCGAGATGCGCGCAGCGCATCATGCTAGGAGGTTGGACCGGATTGGCCCTTGTGAACCGTTTGGGGCTTGTGGCCCGTCGAGGGTCAATCCGGTACACGCTCCTAGCCCGCACTATTCTCCAGCCTTCTGCTGCGACCGGGCATTGAGGTCGAGCAGGTGGATGACCTCGTCCCAGTTGAACCCGAACCAGATCAGGAAGGGAAAGCCGAATCGTCCCGGGAGGTCGGAGAAGTACTGCAAGTACCCGAAGACATTGCGAGCAAGATCTGAGTACGTTCTTTCGCTCCACGTTCCCAGGCCTAGCGAATAGATGCACTTGACGTGGAAAACCAGGTTCAGAGCCTGGGTGAGATAGAGAATGCTCCACCCCATGATCAGACGTTCGAGATGTTTTTTGGAGAGTGGTCTTGGCATCGCCAGGTACAGGGCCAGCAGAACGATGGTATTGAAGTGGACCTCGGTGAGGTTGACCGTCGGAATTCCCGAGTCGCTTCGAAAATCCGCCCTCACGACCTCCGATCGGTGGGCTTCGACCACCAAGCGAGTCACCCGCGGGTACTCGAAGGTCCTGATGAGCGCTTGGGCCAGGCCTGCCACCGCGGTGTCGATGATGGGCCGCAGGGCCAGCCAGATCATCAACGCGGCGATCATCGCCAGCGGCAAACGCTTGAGCATGCTCTCAGTCCTCCTCTGGGCCGGGACCGGGAGGTGTCGCGAATCGAGTCGCCCATACGATCCACAAGGCGACCCCGGAAAGGATGACAATGCTCTGCCAGATCACGATGTGTGACGTGTCGAAAAGGTTGGGGAGGAAAACCCCGATGTAGTACAGCGAGACGATGCGGATGAGGTTGATGACCTGGATCGACAGCAGGCCCCCCGCGATGCCGATGATCTTGTTGATGGGGCGAGCCGGAAATGCAAAGACGCCGGCCAAGAAGATGATGCTTGTAATGAGCCCGTTGCAGCCATTGTATATCGTGACGGCGAAGCGGGGCGATTGCAGCAGACACCCGTTGATCGAGATATCTTCGCCAAGCGCTCCGAGAATCTCGCCCGACATTCGCGCGACGAGGGTCGTGTAGGGAACGACGATGGCGTCATTGACAGGGTTGAGGGCTATGACCGTGAAGCTGGCGCCAAGGAAGAGAAGGTACAGGATCAGGAACCGGGCCTCCGGCTTGCTCCACAATTTCATGGGGTTCATTACGATTTCCGGGTAGGCTCGACGGCGTTCTGGTGGAGGACCCGAGCGAGGTCGCGGCAGGTCTGATAGCGATCCTCTGGGTCCTTTTTCAGGCATCGTAGGATGATGACTGCAATGCCTTCGTCCAGGTCCGCGTTTTCTTCTCGTGGGTCTCGAGGTTGCATTTCGAGGTGCTTCTCGATGACGTTTCCAGACGTAAAGGGCGGCCGGCCGGTCGCAAGGTGATAGGCCGTTGCGCCGAGGGAGTAGATGTCTGTTGCCGGCGAGGGTGGTTCGCCGCGAATTTGTTCGGGCGCCATGTAATAGGGGGTGCCGCAGACCGGCGCCGCCTCCGGACTATCCTCATCCAGGCGGGCGGCGATTCCGAAGTCCAGAATCTTGATCGCGTTCGAAGACGTCAACAGGATGTTGGCCGGTTTGAGGTCGCGGTGAATGATCTGGCGCTCATGGGCGTAGGCCAAGGCCTCGGCCACGCCGGCCAGCAGGGGCCCCAGGCTCGACCGTACGCGATCGGGTTCCGATTTCAGAAGAACATCCAATGGTTCGCCAGCGACATACTCCATGGCGATGAAATAGCCGTCAAATCCTGCCTCAAAATCATACACAGTGACGATTCCCGGGTGGTTCAAGGTGGCCACGGCTTTGGCTTCGCTCCTGAGACGGGCTGCCTCTTCGTCTGAGGTCGTTCGCAGGACCTTGATCGCCACATTTCGGTCAAGACGAGTGTCTCGAGCGAGATAGACAACGCCCATCCCGCCGCGGCCGAGCTCGTGACGAATTTCGTACCTCTGGGTCGTTTCGAGTCGAGCGATCGTCTGATCGTCTTGTGAAGCCAGCCCTGGAACCGTGGCCGCCGGGTCGGCCGAAGAGCTCATGCGCTCGAGGTCCGCCTTCAGGGCAAGTGCGGCCGGTTGCGAGTAGTCGAAAGACAGGACCCTGTCAACTTGAACCCGGGCCGCCTCGAACTCTCCGAGCTCGTACAGCTGGCGAGCCAGCGCGACAGCCGGATCCAGCCTCCCAGTTTGCAGTGCAACCCCGACGACTGCTCTTTGCAGGCAAGCGACGCCTTCTTCGAAATGACCGGCTTCCCTTTCGAACTCGGCCAGGTCCATGATGACGTCGGGGATATCCGGCAATGGGCCCGGGTGGGACTTCAGAATGTCACAGGCTTCCGCGAGCTGACCTTCACGGTGAAGCAAACGCAGGGCCTCCTGGAGAGACCCGATTCTCGCCATGCATCGGGCGGCATCTGCGGTTCGCCCCAACTTGCGCCACAATGCGAGCGCCCGCTCGTCCTCGCCAGTGTGTTCGGCACAGATTGCGGCCTTGTCGAGTCGACCATTCAGCTCGTAAGTGTCGCTGGCCTCACCCCAACGCCCGAGTTCCTCGAGAATCGGGGTCGCCAATTCCCACAGGCCGCAGTCTAAGGCGAGTTCGGCGGCTGCACCTTTGCGACCCTGGGCGACAAGGTACTCGACAGCCTCCACGACTCGTCCCGCTGCCACCATTACTTTAGAAATCTGGTCCACCATTCCCGTTGTTTCGAGTAGGGGGATCAGGGTCCTGGTTTCATTCTTGATGAGCTTGCGGAGTCTGGTGACATCACGTTCTCCAAATACCCCACGTTGTTCGGCGAGGCGAAGCTCATTCTGTAGCTGTTCGAAGTGATTCAGGCGGAGTCGGGCCGATTCTCCGGCGCGGCCGGCGGCTAACTCGCTTGCGGCTGCTTCCTCGAGCAGTCCGGCTCGTGTGAACGCGGCCGCTGACCTTTGGTGGTCGCCCACGACGCGCCACTCCCTGCCCGCCTGAGCCCAGTCTTCCTCGAGATCGTGGAGCCTGGCGAGAAGATGATGGTCGTGCCCCTCGCGGCCGGCCCGTCTCGCGGCCTGGAAGGACGCTGCCGACGGTCGCACCATGCCCTTGTTCAAAGCAACCGTGGCGAGATGGATCGCTCGGTTGACCTCGCCGATTCTCAGCCACACCTCGATCGCCTCGTCGTGCTTGCCGCTGGTGGAGAGGTACTGGGCGAGCTCTCGAGTGCAGGCCACTGCACTGTCGGCGTCGCCAATGCGAACGAATAAACGAGTGGCCTCGTTGAGGTGACGGCCTCCCGCCCGGCGGTACATCTGCGCAGCTTCGCGCTGATTGCCGAGCTTCAGGGCGGACTCGGCAGCAACCAACCAGTCCTCGTCCTTACGGGCCAGTCGGAGTGCCTTGGCCGAGTCGCCGGCACGGAGGAAGAGCTCGGCTGCTCCCCGGAAATCCCCCCGACGTTCGAGCGTTCGGGCGAGCGCTCGATTCGGGTCCCGATCCGACAGGAGACGAACGATGCCCCAGAGAATCAGAATGACAGCGCCCGCGCTACCCGCGATCGCGACTGAAGGGTGGGAGAGGTGCTCGAGCCAGGGTAAACGTGACGATGCCGGTTCCCAGAATCTGGCAGCAACCGAGGGGAGGTTAACCACCGCGGCAACCATCAGGCCGAGAACCAGAGGAAGGCTCCAGTGCCGTCGTTTGACCACCGGCGTCATAAAGAAGACGATCGCGAGGTACGGATTTGGGTCCACAGCAGCTATTGTATCTTCCTGTTCTCTGATTTGCCCTGTTTCCGGCAGGCCTCTTCCCGCACTTGATCGCGTTACAATCTTACATGGTCAGGCTCAAGTCTGGCCAACCAACTGGAGGGGCGTGTGGCCGCGAACTACTACCAGACTCTGGGTGTGTCGAAGGACGCCTCGAAGGACGAGGTCAAGAAGGCCTATCGCAAGTTGGCGCGCAAGTTCCACCCGGATGTCAACCCGGGGAACCAGGATGCCGAAGGGCGATTCAAGGAGATTCAAGAAGCTTACGGGGTCCTTTCCGACCCGGAAGCTCGGCGAAAGTACGACTTGTTTGGCACCGCGGAGGGTAGCGGTGGCGACCCGTTCAGGGGAGCGAAGGGAAGGTGGGGCGACGGCAACACCCGAGTCGAGTTCGGAGATCTCGGTGGCATGGGAGGGTTTCAGGACCTCGGCGACCTCTTTGGGCAGTTTTTCGGGGGAGCGCAGCGGCGGTCAGCGCCTGGGCGCCAACGAGGGGAGGATCAGGAAACCCAGATTGAGATCGAGTTCGAGGATGCCATTCGAGGGACCTCGGTCACTTTGCCAATCCAGCGCAAGGTCCAGTGTTCACAATGTGGTGGTGCTGGAATGGATGGCGCCTCGCGGTGCGGATCGTGCCGCGGCGCCGGTACCGTCATCTCGACCGAAAGGATTCGGGTCAGGATTCCGGAAGGCATCGCCGGTGGGCGCAAAATTCGTGTCGCCGGGAAAGGAGCCGAGGGCAGCGGGGGTGGAGCGCCCGGCGACCTGTTTGTTCGTGTGCAGGTGCGTGAGCACCCGTTCTTCAAACGCCAAGGAGATGACATCCACACCACGGTCGCCATTACCTTCCCCGAGGCATACCGCGGAGGCGAGATCGTGGTCGGAACGATCCACGGACCGGTGCGGGCCAAGGTGCCGCCCGGGACAAGCTCGGGGAGATCCTTTCGATTGCGTGGCAAAGGAGCGAAGAACCTCAGGACGAGGGTCAACGGAGACCATTACTACAAGGTCGAGATCGTGGTTCCTCTGGTGCAGTCGCCGGCCGGCGAGGACGCGGCGCGAAAGGTTGCGGAGCTTTACACCAAGGACCCGAGAGAAAACCTGCCAACCAATCTGTAGGACAGAGGGGACAAAGTCTTTCCGCGCGTCCTTCGCGACAGAGCCTCTTCCATCCGATGAGGATTCAGATTGAATCTATGGGACCCCATACTCCGGATTTGCGCAACTTGGCGACTCGGCGGAGAAACAGCTTGCGTTTGAGTCCACGCAGGTGATGGATCAGGAGCACGCTGTTGAGGTGGTCGATCTCGTGGCACAGTGCCTGGGCCATGAGATCTTCACCCTCGATTTCCCGCCACGAACAGTCGAGGTCCTGGGCATTGACGACGACCTTGCGTGGACGGTCAAACGTCGTGAAGAGGCCGGGAAACGAAAGGCAGCCCTCCTCCACCGAAACCCTGCCCTCGCGGTGGGTGATTTCTGGGTTGGCGAGCACCAGGCGCTGTTCGGGGTCTTCCCCAACCGACAGATCGAGCACGGCGATCCTCAGGTTGATTCCGATCTGAGGCGCGGCGAGACCGAGGCCTGGTGCTCGCAGCGATGTCTCGAACATGTCGGCTGCGAGAGCTTCGAGCTCTTCGTCGAACTGCCGAACCGGGGAGTTCGCATCCTCGAGGCGGGGGTCGCCCCAGACTACGATCGGTTTGCGTTGAGCTGCAGTCATTCCTGGCGCATACGGGTGATCACCGCTTCGACAGTGGCCTGGGCGCGTGATTTGTAGAACGTTTCGAGAACCTCCTTGACCTGTGGGTGACTCTCGGCGATCCGATCGACGTTGTCACGGCCGAGTTCGATGAGGTTGACCTGACTTTTGGCCGTGATCGTGGCGGTGCGGGGCAGGCCGGTGAGCAGAGACACCTCGCCGAAGAAATCTCCGGGCCCGAGTTCGGCGAGCTGGAGATGCTCCCCTTTCTGCCCTCGCGTGAAGACTTTGACCTCGCCCGATACGACGAGGAACAGGCTCGTTCCTTCTTCGCCCTCGGTGACGATGATGTCACCTTCCTGGAAGGATCTCAGCGAGGTCGAGGCGATGATGTCCTCGAGGGCGGCTGTCGGGAAGGCCGAAAAAAGCGACGAAGCTTCGAGTTCTTTTTGTTCCGTGGCATTTTCCGCAGAGGACTCTTTGACTTGTTGGATGGGTCTGGTCACCGTTGCCAGCCGTTCCGTCAGTGGGCGGTGGCTGAGGGCCTCTTCTTCGATGAGGCGTGCAAGCTCGGAGTGAACCTCCTCGAGTGCGGGATCGAGTCTGAGGACCTTCTTGTAAAGTGCGATCGACTTGGCGAAGAACCCGTCCTTTGCGTAGTGCTCCGCCAGCTCCCTGTAGACCGAGATTGCTTTGTCGCGGTTGCCTGCCATGCCCAGAATCTCGGCCTGTCGCAACAGGAGGTTGAACTTTGCCGGGTTGGCTTTTAGCTCGGTTGCCACCGCAGTGAGCGCCTTGTCGTACTCTTTGTTGGCCACATAACGATCCAGGTGCTCGATACGAGGTTTTCTGAATCCAAACATCAGGCCTCCATTCGCGATTCTGTCGCACGCCACGCCTCGCAGGCGTGCTGTCGCACGTGCTCCGGGCTCGCAGTTGTCAAACGACCGTGCTCGACGACGACGTGGCCGTCGACGACAACATGCCGTACGTCACTGGCGGTCGCTCCGTACACGAGTTTCGAAGCCGGGTCGCCGCTCGGTAAGAGGGACCACCCGGTCGCGTCGACTACGGCCGCATCGGCGATCTTGCCGGGCTCGAGGGTGCCGACCCGCTCACCGAGGCCGACAACCTCGGCACCGACCCGGGTTGCCATGGCGAGGACTGTCCAGGCATCGAGGTTCCGTGCACTCGGCCGAAGACCATGAAGCGTCCCGGCGAGCGCCATCTCGTGGAAGACAGAGAGTCGGTTGTTGCACGGAGCACCGTCGGCGCCAAGCCCGACCCGAATGTCGAGATCGAGCAGTGCCGGGATCTCAGCGATTCCGGACCCGAGCTTGAGGTTGGCTCCGGGGCAGTGGCAGATCGCGGTCCCGGTGCGGGCGAGTAGGGATTTTTCGCCGGAGTCGAGGTGCACACCATGGGCCAGCACGACGTCGCTGCCGGTTAGGCCGAGACGATCAAGATACTCGATGTTCGAGCAACCGAACAGTGATCGCACGGTGGCTACCTCGTCGGTGTTCTCGGAAGCATGGGTGTGGAGTAGCCAACCTTTGCTGCGAGCGAGGGCAACGCAGTGTTCAAGAAGCTCGGGGCTGCACGAGAGCGCGAATCGAGGCGTTACGGCATATCCGAGCCGTCCGTCCGCTGCACCGTGCCAGCGTTCTCCGAGTTCCTGGGCTTGGGTCATTGACTGGTCCCGGTCCTCGAGCAGAGCGGGTGGGACGTCGTCGCCGACATCCATGTGAGTTTTGCCGGAGATCATCCGGATCCCCATACGATCGGCGGTTTCGAACACTCTTTCGTGATGATGGGTCGTGCCGAAGTCGAGGATCGATGTCGTGCCGCCGCACAAGAGTTCGGCGATTCCGAGCTCGGCGGCAGCCTGCACACCATCGCCGTCGAGAGCGGCCTCGTAGGGCCAGGTCCGGTCGCGGAGCCAATCCAAGAGCTTGAGCCCGTCCGCCTGGTGGCGGAGGAGGGATTGCACGACATGAACGTGGCATTGCACGAGGCCGGGGATGACGATGCTGCTGCTCGCGTCGATGGTCTTGTGTGCGGTGACGTCGTTCGCCGGGCCTTCGGTCACCGCGGCGATCTTTCCGTCGGTGACCAGCACGTCTCCTGTAAACCACCGCCGGTCCTCGACCATTGGCACCACCGTGCCACCGGCAATCTTTAGGTCGACAACGCCGTTCATCCAACCATGCTCACATCAGGTGGTGGTTTGTGTCAATCGTGGGTGTTGGGGCCGGGGTCTTCTTCGCCGTTTTCGAAGAGTGGCAATGTCGGCTCGAGGAAGGGCAGTAGCTCTGTCTCTATGATGGCTCCCCAGTCCTGTGGTTTGGCAGCTTCGAGGCGCAGGGGGGTGAGGCCGCGGGTGGTGATCATGCCTTCTAGGAGATCGTGGATTTCTTCCTGGAAGCGTGGGTCTGCGGCGCGAACTCCGTCATAGGTTGGCCGCGACCAGAGCGGGACGAAGACAAGCAGGTCATATGTTGGTAGCCATTCGTCGATGAAACGATCCCACATGCGGGAACCAGCGGCCGCATGGACCATGTAGCAGTAGTTGTCGAGCACTGACCGGTCGGCGATGACCACCTCATGGTGGGCTGCAGCGGCAATCTCTTCACCAATCTGAGTGTGGAGGATCCAGGCCTGCGCGGCGCCGCTTGTCGACTCGTTGATGGGGAGGGGGCAGCGCCGGGCGACTTCGCGAACCAGCTCCACATCGGCGCTGCGGCGCTTCAGACGAGCCGCGAGCTCAAAGCACAGCGTCGTCTTGCCGATGCCGTGCGTGCCGATCAATGCGATTTTCACATCAGCATTGTAATGCTAGGAGGGTGTAGTGCATAGAATTGGCGGCGCCTTTCGGGTGTCGTTTGGCCC
>CAZCEX010000072.1:0-12368 GCA_964497785.1 uncultured Thermoanaerobaculia bacterium
GCTGGGGCGTATTCGGCAACGGTAACGGCAACGGGCTCGGGCTCGGGTCAGAGTCCGGCATCCGGCATCCGGGAGGGTGGTGGCACTACCCCGTGAACCGATACCCCAGCCGATGCACCGTGATCAAATACTGCGGGTCCGACGGCGATGCCTCAATCTTCTTGCGCAGCTTGGCGACGTGGGTATCGACGGTGCGGGTGAAGGGGATCGTTTCGTAGCCCCAGACGCCGTCGAGAAGCTCTTCTCGTGAGACCACCTTGCCGCGGTGGTCGATGAAGAACTTCAAGAGTCGAAACTCGCGTGGCGACAGCTCGACGGCCTCGCTATTGCGCAACACCTCGTGGCGTGAGAAGTCGACGACGATGTCGCCGAACGAGTAGCTGCCCCCGTCGTCCGGCAGCCCCGGACCACTGCCTCCGGATCGCCGGAGCACGGCTTCGGCTCGTGCCATCAACTCCATGAAGCTGAAGGGCTTGGTGACGTAGTCGTCGGCCCCGAGCTTGAGCCCGAGGACCTTGTCGATCTCCTGCCCACGAGCCGTGAGCATGATGATTGGCACCTGATTATTTTCCGCACGGAGGGTCTTGCACACCTCGAGCCCGGTCATCTTCGGTAACATTAC
This sequence comes from uncultured Thermoanaerobaculia bacterium, assembly GCA_964497785.1. Classification (GTDB taxonomy): domain Bacteria; phylum Acidobacteriota; class Thermoanaerobaculia; order Thermoanaerobaculales; family Sulfomarinibacteraceae; genus CAZCEX01. Next base: position 623 of record CAZCEX010000072.1, read on the forward strand.
GTCGAGGATGATGAGGTTCGGGGCCGATGATCGAGCCATCTCGAGCCCCTGCTCACCATCTCGTGCAACGATGACGTCGTAGCCTTCGTAGTCAAAACCGTCCTTGAGGGCGACTGCCATCGCTTGATCATCCTCTACCACCAGAACCCTGAACGTCATGATTGATCACCCCCTTCTTTGCGGGTGGGTTCGACGCCGGCCGGCGGCTTCACCGGAAGGCGGATTGCAAAGGTCGATCCCTTGCCGGGCTCGCTGGTGACGGAGACCTTGCCTCCGTGCGCGTGCACGATGTGCTGAACGAGAGTCAGACCCAGACCACTGCCTCTGACGTCGTGTACAAGACCCGTCGAGACGCGGTGAAAGCGCTCGAAGATGCGCTTTTGTTCGTCAACCGGGATGCCGATGCCATGATCCTTCACCGACAGCGTAACCTCGTCGCCCCCACGCTCGAGTCCAACTACGATCGTTCTGTCGTCGCCCGAGTACTTGACGGCGTTGTCGATGAGGTTTGCCACTGCTCGACTGATGGCGTTGGGGTCGATGACCAGCTCGGGCAGCTCACCATCCGGGGGGTCGAAGACGACTTCGAAGCCGCTGTTGCGCAGCCGCACCGTGAACGTGGCCAGAGTCTCGGTAAGGATTTCTTCGAGATCGGTGAGTTCAAAATGATAGACGAGTTGACCAGACTCGATGCGGGAAAAGTCGAGGATGTTGTTGATGAGCTGGGTCAGACGCCGGCTCTCTGTTTCGATGTACTCGCCGTACTCACGCACCTTGCTCTGCTCGGTGACCCGGCCGAGTCGCATGAACTCGCCAAATACCCTGATGGAAGCGAGAGGCGTGCGCAACTCGTGCGAGACGTTCGACACAAAGTCGTTCTTCATCGTCGACAGCTTCATCTCCCGTGCTGCGGTACGCAGGGCAAATGAAACCCCGGAGAGGAGGACCACCGCGAGAAGCACCGACAAACCCATGTTGTAGGCAAAGTTCGTACGCTCCCACTTGTCAGGCTTGGCGAAGCTCCCCTGCAAGCCGATCGTCCAGTCGGTGAAGACGAAGGAGAAGGAACCGCGGACGACATCGCGCTTTTCTTTGAAGACGGGAGAGAGCGGTTGCACCTGGCGGCCGCGATCATCACGCACGACCACGATCAGGTCCTTTGACGCGGGGAACTTCGGCAAGATCGACTGGGCGGCCTTGGGAAGGAGATTCTCTTCGAAAAACTCCTGGTCGAGGATCATGCCGGCCAGCCCGACAACTCTCGAAGACTCATCGGTGATCGGGTTGAGGATGATTCGGTTCTTGGGGTCTCGCTGGTCGACGCTGAATGTTGTGGTGTCGATCTTGATCTTCTTTTTGTGCAGAATGTTCCACGGGGCGATCGCGGCCCAGACTGCAAGGGTCTCAGGTGAGTAATCCTTGATTTCCATGGCATGGGTCTCGGGGTCGTAGAAGTAGGTCCTGCCCCTGTCCAGGTAGGATACGATGAACAGCTGGCGGGCGCCGTTGATCTTCTTCTTCTTGAAGTGGTAACCGGCCTTGGGGATCGCCTCCTTTTCGAATACCTCCGACGGCAGGTTGAGCGCGCGCTCAGAGATCTTCAGGTAGTAGACGTGGACCTCCTTCGCAACGGCGTCGAGGAAGTTGCGCAGGGTGGCCTTTCTCGCGATCGCGCTCTTGTGTTCCAGGTCGGCGAGCCACCACGACTGCAGGCCGAGGAGTACGAGAAGAGGCACGAGGACGACGATCAGGCCTCCCCAGAGCGCACGTCGCTTACGAAAAACGCTCCTCTCGACCGCTTTGAGTTCGGTGGCCGAGTAAGAATCGTCGCGAGCCACTGTGTTGTTGAAGATCTGCAACTGACCACCCTCCGGGAACCGGGTCGAAGCCCTCCCACCCTGAATATAAGCCGATCTTCGGGATGCGCACGGTAGTTTTGCAACTTCTTCACACGCTTTACAAGGTTTTTCGACTCGATCATGACATTGACAACCCGGGGACCGACGATGAGACCGTGATCATCAACCATCCGTTCCAATCGTTGACCTCCGCACCTTGCGGTTGCCCGTGTTCATCAGAAATCCGGGCGATACCGGAAGGGGGAACGGTTCTGGAGATCGAGGCGCCGAAGCGGAGGCGCCGTCTCGCGATGAAAGGAGAAAGAAGAATGAAACGCCTGTCCTGGATCATCGTTGTGGCTCTGATCGTATCGGTTGGTATGCCTGCTTTTGCGGGTGAGAAAGCTCATAAGAAGTGTGATGGTGACCCCGATGAGTGTCTCAAGAAGATGCAGGCGAAGATCGCCAACAAGGCATGGCTTGGCATCGAGATGGACGGCAACGACGACGGCCGGTGGCAGATCACCAAGGTCGTTGCCGGCAGCCCCGCCGAGAAGGCCGGTTTCCAAAAGGGCGACGTGCTCATGGCGATGAACGGGGTCGAGTACAGCAAGAAGAACAAGGAAGGAGTGTCGAAGGTTTGGAGCGAGGCGGCGCCCGGGTCGGAAGCGACCTATGTCGTCCTGCGCCAGGGTGGCAAGGTGAAGCTCCAGGCACAGCTGGCCCACGTACCGGAGGAGATGGGGAAGAAGTGGATTGCCGAGCACATGGCGAAGAGTCATGGCGAGGTGAAGATGGCGAAGAAAGCGGACTGATCATCTTCGGCGGGGCGCCCGGTGCTCCGGGCGACCCCGCCTGATTTTTCCTTTGTTACGGCGGGTAGATTCGCTGTCAGTTGGTCTCCGTTGCGCGAGAGAGAAAAAATGTAGTAAGAACCTGCTCCAAGCGGTCATACTCCAGCGGTTTCACGAAGAGATCGATGGGCCTGACATCGGCGACACGCCTCATTAATTCTTCGACTGGATAGCCCGACAGGAAGGCCGTTCGAATTCCGAGCTGAGCACGAATGCGGCGGGCAGCTTCGATTCCATCCATTTCCCCCTTGAGATTCACGTCCATCAAAACGCAGTCCGGCTGCTCTCGTTCGGCACATTTGATCGCGTCGTCGCCTGTGGCCACCATGCCGCACACCGTGAAACCCATTCCCTCAAGCGCTATTTTCATCTCGAAGGCGACAACGAACTCGTCCTCGACCAGTAGAATCCTTGGTCTGTCCATGGTCAAATCACCAAACTGGGCTTCGTCGGGGCGAAGTTGACGGTAAAGCAGGTTCCTTCGTTGCGGTTGAGCGTGACATCTCCTCCGAGCTGCTGCTCCACCAGACCAATCACCAAACGCATGCCCATCGTGTCGGTGTTTCTGATATCGATATCGGCGGGGATCCCAATACCATCGTCGCATACGACGAGCATGATCTTATCGTCCATGACCGGCGCTGCCTCGATCCAGATTTCGCCCTTTCGACCGTCTTGGAATGCGTACTTCAGAGAATTCGAGAGCAGCTCGTTGATCACCAGCCCACACGGTACGATGTCGTCGATCCCGAGGGTGATATCTTTGGCGCCGACACTGAGGTTGATCCTGTCGGGACTGGCGCCGTACATGCGAATCAGGCTCGTGGAGAGTCTGGTCACATACTCCTCAAGGTCGATTCGGGCAAGGTGGCTCGACTTGTACAGGATTTCATGGATCAGTGCCATCGCGCGGACCCGACTCTGGCTCTCCTTGAACATTCTGGCCAGCCGGACGTCCTCGACACCCTCCGCCTGAAGGTTGAGTAGGCTGGAGATGATCTGCATGTTGTTCTTGACCCGGTGGTGGATCTCTCTCAGCAGGACCTCCTTTTCGGCAAGCGAGTTCCGTACCTCAGAATCCGCACGCTTGCGTTCGGTGGCATCTTCGATCACGGAGATGAAGTAGGTCGGATCCCCGGACTCGTCCCTGACCAGAGAAACGGTCAGGCCGACCCATACAATCGATCCGTCCTTTCTCAGGTAGCGCTTCTCCATCGAGTAGATGTCTATCTCTCCATCGACGATCCGGCTCACGTTTTCCAGGTCTTTCTCGAGATCATCCGGGTGCGTAATTTTCTGAAAATCGAGCTCGTGAAGCTCTTCGGCGGTGTAGCCGACGATATCGCAGAACCGCTTGTTGACGCGAGTAAAGTGTCCTTCCATGTCAACCTGGACGATCCCGGCGCCGGCGAGCTCGAAGGTCTTGCGAAAACGGTGCTCGCTCTCACGCAGCGCGGCGACCGTAATCTGGAGATCCCGGGCCTGACGCTCGAGAGCCGTCACCAGCGGGTTGCTGACGCGGAAGAACAGCGCCGCTCCGGCAATCACCACGAGCATCGCAAATCCTGCAGTCGCCAAACCGGCTTTCTTGAACGGCGCCTGCACTTCGGCGAGGTCGATTTTGGCGACGATTCCAAACCCGAGTTCATCGACTGGCTCGTGGGCGGCGAGCACCCTCGTGCCCCGATAGTCGAGACCGACCACCGTTCCCGACTCCCCGAAAAGCGCTCGCCGCATCGGTTCGGCGAGCTCGGAATCCATCGGCACCGGCTTCGGATTCTTCACGGTCTGGTACCGGTGCCCGAGCAAAAAGACGATCAGCCCACCCTCCCGTTTGGCAAGGGTGAACTCACCGGTTTCCCCGAATCCCTCGTACTCGCGGTGAGCCTCTTCAACCTGATCCAATGTTGCCTGTTCCCATCCCCCCGGATAGTCGGCGCTGTAGATCCGGTCGAAGCGTGCAACCGCTTCGATCAGACGCGCCTGGCTCTGGGCGGTCTCGGTCAAACGAGACTTCTCCTCTTCGAATGCGGCGCGGTACAGTACCCAGTTCGTCGTTGCGGCGACCAGCAGAGAGCCGATCGCCATGATAAGAACCAAAATCAGAAGTCGGAAGCGTTCAGTCATCTTTCTCTCACCTTGAGCTTTAAGGCTACTTCGGTGATTTTAGGACATCGTGCCCCGGAAGGCAACGATCGCCTGAGCCGCGCAGTGTGTCCACCGCCGCCTCACTCCACCTCAAAGGTCAACCGGACGTTGGTACCACCCGTCGGCGGAACGGGGAAAGAGCTACAATGAAGAGAATACAAATAGGAATGCCTGAGTTGAAAACCACAGGCGACAGCGAGCCCAGCCCGTTTCTGGCGGACGCCACTCGGAGGATGCGAAGCGAAATGACCGTCGAGAAAGACAGCCCGTGCGAACGCCCGTTGGGGCACCCGTCGACGCAAGACTCACCGACTGCGCCGGTCATTGACGTCGCTTCGAGTAGCTATGCCGCCCGCATCTTGATCATCACCATCGCGGCGGTGTTCCTGACCGAGGCGTGCGTGATGGTCATACTCACGCTCCTGCCACCGTTGTCCACCGGAGTGGAGGCGGTGGTCAATTCCACGCTGTTGAGCATCCTCGTATTTCCAGTCCTGTATTTGACTATTTTCAGACCCCTTCTGCAACAGATCAGGTCTCGGAGACGGGCCGAGGCTCAGATTCGCACCTCGTTGCTCGAGAAGGAGGTCCTTCTCAAGGGGATCCACCATCGGGTCAAGAACAACTTGCAGGTAATTGCCAGCATGCTCAACCTCCAGGCAGGCCACGTTAGCGACGAGGCCGCGCTGGCGCTTCTGCGTGAAAGTCAGAATCGAATCCGTTCTCTCGCCCTGATCCACGAGAAGCTCTACCGGTCGAGCGACCTCGCCCACATCGACTTCGGCGACTACGTGCGCGATCTCGCCGATTCGATCGTATCCTCGGTCAACCGCTCAGTGATTCCGATTGTCGTCGACACAGTCATCGATGACGTGGTCTTCGGCATCGACACCACGATCCCGGTCGGCCTGATCGTCAACGAGCTGGTCTCCAACAGCGTCAAGCACGCGTTCCATGACCGTATCGAAGGGCGCATCCGCATTTCAATGGGCCCTGCGGGCGACGGCCGCCTCCGGCTGATCGTCGAGGACGACGGCGTCGGCCTTCCCGCCGACTTCGAGGGGTGCACCGAGCACACCCTGGGCCTGCAACTTGTGGACGTACTCACCGCTCAGCTCGACGGCAGGCTAAGCTGGGGGGGGAGCGAAGCGGGAGCCCGTTTCGAGATCGAGTTTTCCAATAGCGACTTCGGAGGACGTGATACGTGAGCACAGCGCGCATTCTCGTGGTGGAGGACGAAGGAATCGTCGCCCGCGACATCCAGAGGCGATTGAAGGCCCTTGGCTATGACGCCGAGCGTTGGGTGACGTCAGCTGCAAAGGCGCTCGCGGAGGTGGCGCAGGACCCACCCGACCTGATCCTGATGGACATTCAGCTCAAGGGTGATAGGGACGGCATCGAGGCCGCCGAATCCATCCAGGTGGAGCATGACGTGCCGGTGGTATTCCTCACCGCCCACGCCGACCAGGCCACCCTCAACCGGGTGAAACGCAGCGAGGCCTTCGGTTATGTGCTCAAGCCGTTCCAAGAGCTGGAGCTGCGAGCTGCGGTCGAGCTTGCACTGGTCAAGCACAAGGCCGACCGGACCCTTCGTCAGCGCGAGCAGTGGCTCACCACCACCCTGCGCAGCGTTGGGGAGGCCATCGTCGCCACCGATACCAACGGACATATCAGTCTGTTCAACCCGAGCGCCGGCGCGCTCACCGGGTGGCGGGCCGCCGACGCGGCCGGCCTCCCCGCCCGTGATGTGATCCCGATCGTCGATCCCGATGAAGAGGCGAACGAAGTCCACCCGGTGGAGCGGGCCCTCGCCGGCGGCGTGGACCTCGAGCTTGGCCCCAACGCGACGTTGCGCACCCGCAGGGGCGACGAGCTGCCGGTGGGCGGCGTGGTGGCGCCGATCCGCGACGAGCGCGGTCATATCTCGGGCGGCGTCTGTGTGCTGCGCGATCTCACCCTCCAGCGAGAGCACGAGGATCGTGTGCAACAGCTGCTGACCAGCCTTCGCGCCAGCAATGAGGAGCTGGCGTCCGAAAAGGGCTTTCTTGCAGCTCTCTTTGCTGCCATGCCGGTGCCGGTGATGGTGATCAACGCCGACGGCCGCGTGCAATCGATGAGCGCACGGGCGCCGGGTTTCTTGGCTGAAGGTGGCTCGGCGCTCCCTGGAGACCTGCTGTCATGTATGCACGAGATTCGAAACCCCGGTACCTGCGGCGAGCGCGAGCAGTGCCGGATGTGCCAGGTTCGTGGCGTTTTTGACGATGCCCTCGCCGGCGACCGGGTCGAGCGTCGCCGCACCGAGTTGGTCACCGAATCCGCCGACGAAATCCACTCCACGGTGATGCTGGCGACTGCATCTCCCCTCGACTACAACGACCAGCGTTTGGCGATTGCCATTTTCGAGGACGTCACCGAGCTCGAAGGACTGCGTCAGCTGGTCAAAGGAAGCACCGGTTTCGCCGGTATGATTGGCAGCCACCCACGGATGGTCGAGATCTACGAGACCATCCGGGAGGTGGCGAACATTCCCAGCTCGGTGCTGATCACCGGCGAAAGCGGCACCGGCAAGGAGCTGGTGGCGAGAGCCATCCACTCGTCGAGCAAATGCGCGGATCGACCCTTCGTGGTCGTTAACTGCGCCGCCCTGCCTGAAGGACTCCTCGAGAGCGAGCTCTTCGGTCACATCAAGGGCTCATTCACCGGCGCCATCCGCGACAAGAAGGGGCGTTTTGAGCTCGCCGACGGCGGCACCATCTTCCTCGACGAAATTGGCGAGCTGTCGCCGACGGTTCAGGTCAAGCTGTTGCGGGTGTTGCAAGAACGGCAATTCGAGAGGGTCGGAGGGGAAAAAACCATCGAGGTCAATGTACGCATCGTCAGCGCAACCAACCGCGACCTGGACCGGGCAATCGCCGTCGGCGAATTTCGCGAGGACCTGTTCTACCGGCTGTGTGTGGTGCCGATCCAGATTCCGCCACTCCGGGAGCGAATCGAGGATATCCCCCTGCTCGCCGAACACTCCCTCCAGCGAGCCGCCACTCTCGCCGGCAGGGACAAACCCGAGCTGACTACCGAAGCGGTCGAGGTATTAACGGCACACCGCTGGCCCGGCAACGTCCGGGAGCTGCAGAACTCCCTCGAGTTTGCACTGATCAAGAGCCGGGGCGGGCGGGTGGAGGTCTCTCACCTTCCGCCCGCAGTTCGGTCGATATCGGTCACGTCGTCCGTTGTGCGCCGGCGTGGGGAAACCGACCGCCTCGACGCCGACCGCGTGGCCGAGGCCGTGCGTAGAGCCAACGGCAACAAAAGCAAGGCCGCCAAGCTACTCGGCGTGTCGCGGGCAACGCTGTATCGGTTCTTCGACACCCTCGAGGACGGCTGACAGCTCAGCCGAAGGTGACGCGGTCGCCGCCCACAGTAGAACGCTGGTGAATAATGCGGGTCAGGAGTCTTGCCACGCTGAGAGTTGCGCCTATTCGATGTCTCGTTTGTCTCACTGTCTCGTTACAATGAAACATACGGAGTGGTGTTGGGATATGGGGGTTGGCGGAGCCGATGGTCCCCCTGCACGGCGGTGCCGGCAGGCCGTTACGCCTACCGGATCATGCCGAACAGCCCGGCCTGCTTCAACTCAACTTGGCAAGAACGATCGGAAAGTCGCCGGCGCCTCCGGGTGCAACGTCATCATTTCGGGTGCTGGCACAGATCATGCTAATGAGAGGTGTACTCGACTCCTTCCGCCCCAAGGATGCGCTGCAGCCAGAGGCTGCAGCGCCGGGACGGGGGGCGAAGGAATAGGCACGAAGCCGCTCGATATGATGATCAGCAACCGCCTCCGTTTTGGTCTCGCACTGCTCCTCCTCATAGGACAGCTGGTAGGGGTGCGCGCCGCTATCGGCGCCTCGCAGACAACTGCGACGCGGACCTACTCCTGCTGTTGTGTGGGCGAATGCCACTGCACCGCGGATTGCTGCAACCACCCACCGGACCGGGCGTCGGACAGCTCAGTGCCGAGCCTCAGCAAAGCCGGCGAGTGGCCGATTCTGCAGTCGACGAATAGCTGCGGCGCGTGGCAAGGCATCTTCAACAGGGCCTCGGAGCGGTCCAAGCTCTTCCGACCTCGCCTGCCGCAGCTCCTCGACCCGACTGTGGGTGCGTGGTGGCACAACGCCCTTCTGATCGACGACATCCCATCGTCGCGAGCTCTGCTCAGCCTGATCTCTCCCCGCGCTCCTCCGCACGACCTCCATCTCTCTCCAGCCCCCGCATAGGGATCTGCGCTCCGACTCCGTCGGCATCGCAGGAATTGCCGCCCGCGTTGGGTCGGCGCACTCATCGCGTCAGTACGACGCGTCCCTACAACCGAGGCATTCGTGGTCCCCGGGCCCCGCGGCATGCGTGCCGCCCAGTTCTCGGTACCGTTTTGAAGCGCGATGGAGGTCGCCATGAATCGTTTTGTCCCCAAGTTTTCAAGACTCGTACTCATCACCGGTGTGGCCGTCATCCACGCCGTCATCACACACGCCGCCGACACAGGTGCAGTGGTTGGAACGGTCACCGGGCCCACCGGCGCCGGGCTACCCGGAGCTGTGGTCATTGTCCGCGGCGAAGATCCCGTTTCTCAGTCCTCTGCAGTGACCGGCGAGAACGGCGAGTTTCGTATTGCCGAGCTCGAGGAGGGCTACTACACGGTTGAGGGTTCACTGCGCGGATTCTTTTCGAACGCTGTCGACAAGGTCGAGGTCAACGGCCGGCAGACGACCAGCGTTCATCTCTCCCTGTCGAGCGCGACCTTCCGTGACACCATGGAGGTGAGCTCGCAGGTGACGGCTGCTTCGCTCGAGGCAAGCGAGCTGCGCGAAAGCGCCGCCACAGATCTCGGCGAGGCCCTCGAACGTTTGCCCGGGGTGTGGAAATCACGCCGTGGCGGCATCGCCAACGACGTGGTTGTGCGTGGATACCGTGAGGACGACATCACCGTTCTCATCGACGGCGCCCGGGTGATGGGCGCCTGCCCGAACCGCATGGACCCGCCGGCCTTTCACGTGGACTTCTCGGAGGTGGACCGCGTCGAGCTCGCGCCGGCCAGCGGACGAATGGCGGTGCAGGGCAGCCTCGGTGGCATGGTCAACGTGGTTACCAAGAAGCCCGAACCCGGCCTGCACGTTGACGTGCCGGTGGTGGTGGGCAGTGACGATCTCTTCAACGCCGCCGGGACGGTGAGCTACGGAGTCGAGGGCTTCGGCATCCTCGGCGGCGTGTCCCACCGCACCGCCTCGGCCTACCAGGACGGCTCGGGAGAGCGCTTCACCGAGACCGTCAACTACAACCAGGAGGGCCTCGACACCGATGCCTACTCGGTGACCAGCGCGTGGACACGGCTCTTCTACCAGCCCGCCGAAAACCACGAGCTGAGCCTCTCCTACTCCCGTCAGGAGTCAGACGAGGTGCTTTACCCGACCCTGATGATGGACGCGGTGTACGACAACACCGATCGGCTGGTTGCGGGTTATCGGTGGGAGCCGAAATCCGGCGCCTTCGATCAGTTGCGAGCCACCGCCTACGGCACGCGCGTCGACCACTGGATGACCAACAGTCTTAGAACCAGCTCGGCGATGGCGCCTCGCGGATGGGGCATGGGCACCATGGCCTCGACCGAGGTATTCGGGGCTTCGGTGGAGGCGATCGTCGGCTCGTTCACGTTCGGCGCTGAAGCCTACGAAAGGCGCTGGGACGCCTGGACCGAGATGGCCATGATGTCCTACGCCCGCCAGTTCTCCATTCCTGACGTCACGATGCTCGCCACGGGAATGTATGCCAGCTGGCAGCACGCCCTCTCCGCCTCTACCGAACTCGAGATCGGCGGCCGCATCGACCACGTGACCACCGAGGCCGACGAATTCAAAGCCAATACCGATCTCTACTACGCCTATCACGGGGTGCGCGACACCTCACGTTCCGACACCGAGCCCTCCGCGTCGGTCCAGGTCACACACCGATTCAACAGCTCGCTGAGCTTGAGCGGCGGCTTGTCCACCGCCACCCGCAGTCCGGACCCGCGCGAACGCTACTTTGCTCTCAAGCGCATGGGCGGTGACTGGGTTGGCGATCCGGAGATCGATCCGCCGCGATCCACCCGTGCCGAGCTCGAACTCGAATGGGAGGTCGGCGCCGCCACGTTCACCGCCACCGCCTGGGCGGACCGGGTGGACAGCTTCATCACTCTGTACGATCAAGACCGAATCAACAACGTCCCCGGTGTGATGAATACGCGGGCACGGAGCTACGCCAACGTCGACGCTTTTCTTCGGGGATTCACCCTCGGAGGTACCGCCGCTCTCAGCAGCCGGATCTATCTGGCGGGCAACCTGTCCTACTTGCGTGGTACCAAGGACGCCGACCCTGAGCGCAACATCTTCTCCACCAACCTGGGAGAGATGCCACCCCTGAGTGCGCGTCTCGCCCTGCGTTGGCAGAATCAGCGCTTCTTCGCCGAGCTCGAGGGAGTCGGTATGGCGCGCCAGGATGATATCGATACCGATCTCAACGAAAGCTCAACTCCGGGTTACGGCATCGCCAACATCAAAACCGGGGTCACCTTCGGCCGATGGCGGGCGCAGCTGGTATTGGAGAACGTCTTCGATCGCACCTACCACGAGCACTTCTCCTACATCCGCGATCCCTTCCGTTCGGGCTATATCATCAACGAACCCGGCCGCCGCGTGGCGCTCACCCTGGGTTGGAGTTTGTAACGGCTCCCGTCAATCCAGAAATACCATCGATAACCACGGCACATAGGTGATGATCAGCACGGTGCCGAAGAGAACGAGCAGGAAGGGGAGTGCAGCTCGGTAGAGCTGTACGACAGGCTTTTCGAAGCGGTAGCTGGCGATGAAGAGGTTCATG
>CAZCEX010000073.1:0-12292 GCA_964497785.1 uncultured Thermoanaerobaculia bacterium
AGGGCATTGAATCAGCGGCTGCAAATCGCGAATCTACTCCGCGTCTTTTTGGCCTTCGACACTGATCAGGCCCATTTTTTCTCGCAACTGGGCGTCGATCGAGGCTACGATCTCCGGATTTTCGGTGAGGAAGGTGCGCGCTGCTTCGCGTCCCTGTCCGATCCTGGTTTCGCCGCACGAGTACCACGAGCCCGACTTCTGCACGAGCCGGTGCTCGACGCCAAGATCGAGTAGCTCTCCGGTATATGAGATGCCCTCCCCGTAGAGGATGTCGAACTCGGCCACCCTGAATGGCGCGGCCACCTTGTTCTTCGCCACCTTGGCCTTCGTACGGTTGCCGATCACGCGGTCTCCTTGCTTGATCGCCGCCGTTCTCCGAATGTCGATGCGTACCGAGGCGTAGAACTTCAGGGCTCGTCCTCCGGTCGTGGTCTCGGGGTTGCCGAACATCACCCCGATCTTCTCTCGAACCTGGTTGATGAATATCAGGCAGGTATTGGACTTCGAAATGACTCCAGCCAACTTTCGCAGGGCTTGGGACATCAGGCGGGCCTGGAGGCCCATCTGGGCGTCCCCCATGTCGCCTTCCAGCTCGGCGCGTGGAACCAGGGCGGCGACTGAGTCAACGACGATGGCATCCACCGAACCCGAGCGGATGAGGGTGTCTGCAATCTCCAGAGCCTGTTCACCAAAGTCGGGTTGCGCTACGAGGAGCTCGTCGATGTTGACGCCGAGATTGGCGGCGTACTCGGGATCGAGGGCATGCTCCGCATCGATGAATGCCACCAGGCCGCCGGTCTTCTGCGCATTCGCAATGATGTGCAGTGCCAGGGTCGTTTTTCCCGAGGACTCGGGGCCGTACACCTCGATCACCCGTCCTCGCGGCACGCCCCCGACTCCGAGGGCGACATCGAGCGAGATCGAACCTGTCGGAATGACGTTGACCCGTGTGGGCGGCCGGTCGCCCATCTTCATGATTGCACCCTTGCCGAACTGTCGTTCGATCTGACCGAGGGCGGTTTCCAGTGATTTCATTTTGTCGTTTTGCGTAGCCATTTTGATTCTCCTTGCACCGATGGTGCAGCGTGGTAGGAAGATCATTTTATCGCCCCCCAGCCCCAACCTCAAGGGGGTTTCTCTCGGCTTCGGATACCATGGCCTCGTGGTTGTCCGGAAACGACTCGACGTCATCATCACAAGCCGCGGACTCGCTCCGTCGCGAACCAGGGCTCAGGCCCTGGTGATGGCGGGCAAGGTGACGGTCGATGGCGCCGTCGTTTCAAAAGCCGGCACAGCGGTGCGCGAGGATGCCCACGTCGAGGTCGTCAAACCGGACCATCCTTGGGTCTCCCGCGGTGCACTCAAGCTCGTAGCAGCGCTCGACACCTTCGAGATCAACCCCCAGGGTCTGGACTGTCTCGACGTTGGCGCTTCGACCGGGGGTTTCACGCACGTTCTGCTCGAGCGTGGCGCACGGCGGGTCGTCGCCCTCGACGTCGGCCACAACCAGATCGACTGGCGACTACGCTCCGACAAACGCGTCATCGTCATGGAGGGGATCAACGCCCGCCGGCTTGCCAGCGATGATCTTCCATTCCCAGTCCGGCTCGTGACACTTGACCTGAGCTTCATCTCCCTGCGCCTCGTGGTCCCCGCGGTCCTGCCCCACCTCGAGCACGGCGGGTGGCTGATCTGCCTGGTGAAGCCCCAGTTCGAGGCCGGCCGCCACGAGGTCGGCAAAGGCGGCATCGTTCGTGACGACACGGTGCGCCGGCGGACCATCGACGAGGTGGTGGCGGCACTCGAAACACTCCGGCTCACCAGGGTTGGTGTGATTCCATCACCCATCACAGGTCAGAAGGGCAATCGTGAAGAGCTGGCCGTATTCAAGAAAAGGAGCATGAGCCTATGACTCAGGAGATGGCGGTATCTTTCCCCGGCGGCAAGAAGGTCGATGCACGGTACGGTGAGTTCACCATCCGCACCGATCAGTGCGTCAAAGACGGCGGGGGCGGCTCGGCGCCTGAGCCCTACGACTACTTCCTCGCCTCCCTCGCCACCTGCGCCGGGATCTACGCTCTAGGATTCTGTCAGCGCAGAGACCTGTCGACGGACGGTCTTCGGGTGTTCCTGAACTGGCAGCGGGAGGAAAAGAGCCGCCGCATGGCCACCATCGGAATCCGAGTCGAGGTTCCGACAGACTTCCCCGACAAGTACCTCAGACCCCTCGAAAGGGCCGTCAACCAATGCACTGTCAAAAAAACCATCCTCGATCCGCCCGAGTTTGTCGTCGAGGCAATCCGAGGCTAGCCCTGTAGCTCAGACAATCTTACTCGTCGTCCTCTTCGTCCTTGGAAGCCGCAGCAATGATCTTCTCCTGCAGCTGCTTGGGCACCTCAGCGTAATTGCCGAGCTCCATGTGGTAGTCGCCGCGGCCACCGGTGATCGACCTCAAGGTCGGCGAGTAAGTGAGCATCTCGGCCAGAGGCACCTGCGCACGGATCGTGGTCGTGCCGTCCTCCGAGTCCATGCCCTGCATGCGGCCACGGCGCGAGTTGAGGTCGCCCATCACGTCACCCATGGCATCTTCCGGTGTGTAGACCTCGACGTTCATGATCGGCTCGAGGATCGTCGGCTTGCACTTGGCGGCACACTCCTTGAACGCTTTACGACCGGCGATCTTGAAGGCCATTTCCGACGAGTCGACGGCATGCTCCTTGCCGTCGGTGAGGGTGATCTTGAAATCGACCATCGGGTAGCCGGCGAGGGCGCCGAATTCAGCCGCTTCCTGGATGCCCTTGTCGACCGCAGGTCGATAACCCTGCGAGATTGATCCACCGAAGATCTTGTCGACGAACTCGTAGCCTTTGCCGGGGTTCGACTCCATGGTGATTGTGCATTGGGCAAACTGGCCGGAACCACCAGTCTGCTTCTTGTGACGGGTAGTGCTTTCGGCTGAGCCGATGATCGTCTCCCGGTAGGGAACCTTCGGCTGGTGGAGCAGGACGTCTACGTTATAGCGTTTCTTGAGCTTGCTGACGACGACCTCGACGTGCAGCTGGCCGGTGCCGGACAGGAGCATTTCTTTGGTCTGCGGGTCGCGACCGACAGAAATCGTAGGGTCCTCGTCGTGGATCTTGCGGAGCGCGGCCGCCAGCTTATCCTCATCGCCTTTGGATTTTGCCTCCATGGCAAACGAGATCGCCGCCTCGGGAATCTTCACCGGGGGGACCACGATCGACTTCTTGGCCTGGCACAAGCTATCGCAGGTGTGGGTCTCTTTGAGCTTGGGAACCGCGCCGATGTCGCCGGCTGCCAGCTCCGATACATGCTCCAGCTCTTTGCCCTGCGGCACCGACAGAGCGCCAAGGCGTTCAGTGGCCCGATTTCCCGGGTTCGTGACGTGGCTGTCGGCCGCCACGCCGCCGGAACACACTCGCATGAGGGTGATCCTGCCCGTATAAGGGTCGGAAATCGTCTTGAAGACATACGCGGCAAAGGGAGCGTCGGCCGTCGCAGTCAGCTCTTGCTCTTCACCGTCGACAAGAACCGGGATGGGCCGCCAGTCGGGGGCCGGCACGAGATCCACGATCGTATCCAAGAGTGGCTGAACGCCGATGTTTCGGCCACCCGACATCGCGAGCACGGGATAGAGATCCCGCGCGATCATTGCTTTGCGAAGCCCTCCTGAGAAGGTCTCGGCATCGAGCTCGCCTTCTTCGAGGTACTTCTCCATCAGCTCTTCGTCCTGCTCGGCGACCATCTCCATGAGGGCCTCGCGGGCGGCGGAGACCTCGTCGGCCAGGTCCGCCGGAATCTCTGCTTCGTTGACGGTGCCGCTCTCGTCGTCACCCCAGGTCAATGCCTTGCCGCTGATGAGATCGACAACGCCCTTGAACCCGCCTTCACTGCCGATGGGCACCTGCAGCGGCGTGACCTCACGACCGTACTTCTTCTGCAAGCTCTCGACCGCTCGGGTGAAGGAGGCGCGATCCCGGTCCATCAGGTTGATGCCGAACAGGACCGGCAGATCAAAACCTGCCGCCGCCTTCCACATTTTGTCCGTCTGCACCTCGACTCCGGAAACTGCCGAGATGAGGATCAGGGTCGCATCGGCGACCCGCAGGCCCTGGATGGCGTCAGTGGTATAGATGCCGTACCCGGGGGTGTCGATGAGGTTGATCTTGTGTCCATTGTGCTCGAGGTGGGCGACCGCAGTATTGATGGTGATCTGGCGCTCGTGCTCATCCTCGTCGAAATCGGTGATGGTATTCCCATCATCCACCTTGAGCAGACGGTTTCCGACGCCACCGTCGAACAACATGGCCGCGACCAGTGAGGTCTTGCCGGTTCCCGAATGGCCGGTAATGGCCAGGTTGCGGATCTTTTCCGTGGCGTAGGTCTTCACGCTCATGGGTCTCTTCCCTCCTCAACTGGGAAATCTGGATGATCGACGCAGGCTCAAATCTTGATGTCTTCGCCGGTGAGTCGTCGGTAGGCCTGCCGATAGCGCTCGAGCGTTCCTTCGACGACCTCGGGCGGCAGCTCCGGCACCGGGGGCTCCCGGTCCCACCCGCTGGACGACAGCCAGTCGCGGACGAATTGCTTGTCGAACGAGGGTTGCGATCGACCGGGTTCGTAGCCGTCAACCGGCCAGAAGCGCGACGAATCGGGGGTCAAAGCCTCGTCCATCCACACGATCTCGCCCTGCTCGTCGAAACCGAACTCGAACTTGGTATCGGCAATCAGAATGCCGCGCTCGGCTGCGTACTCCGCAGCTTCGCGGTACAGGCGCAGAGTTTGTCGGCGAAGCGTCTCAGCAACTTCCCCGCCGACGATATCGACCATACGGTCAAAATCGATGTTCTCATCGTGGCCCTCGTCAGCCTTTGTTGCCGGCGTAAAGATGGGCTCGGGCAAGCGCTCACACTCGACCAGACCGGGCGCCAGAGCAATCCCGCACACCGAGCCGTCGGCGCAGTACTCTTTCCAGCCGGAGCCCGTGATGAAACCGCGCGCAACACATTCGACCGGGATCGGCCGCAACCTCTTGGCCAGGACCGATCGCCCCGCGAGTTCCGGCCGGTTACAAAAAGGTTCCGGAAAGTCGGCGATGTCCGTCGCGAGGACGTGGTTCGGCATCAGCTCGGAGAACTTGCGGAACCAGAAGTTGGACAGCTGGGTGAGAATCACGCCACGACCGGGAACACCCGGCTTCAAAACGTGGTCGAACGCGCTGATGCGGTCGGTCGCGACCAGGACGAGTGCGTCCGGCGCCGCGTAAACGTCGCGCACCTTACCTCGGCTCACAAGCTCACCATCAGGGACGTTCGTGGTGAGGAGAGCCTCTGTCATCGTCAGGCGTCCTTGCCAGCGATGACGGCCTGAGCCTGTCGCGTCATTCGACTCTTGTAGCGGGACGCCGTATTGCGGTGCAGGACGCCCCGCCGCCAACCAACGTCGATCACCGACATCGTCTCCGGCATGAGCTCCTTGACCTTCTCGGCATCACCCTCGTCGATCGCGACGCGCATCATGCGCATCTGCCGACGGACCCGCGTCCTGACCGACTTGTTTCGCATCCGGCGCTCGAGCGACTGGCGGTGCCGTTTCCGGGCCTGCTTCTTGGTTCCCTTGATGGTGGCCATCTCTGTCTCCTTCGTGAATCCCGGGCGCACCTCGGATAGGTGTGCGCACACAGGGCGGGTATTCTAGCGAAACCTCGTCCAGAATACCAGTGGGTGCGCAAGGGCGGCCCTCGATCTGGTATCCGAGGCCGTTAAACGAGGGAGGTATACTCGAATCGTGACACCACTACCAGAAAATCTCACCGTCAAGGAAGCGCTCAAGATGCTCCTCGAGGGCAGCTTTGCGGACAGTCTGGAGCGCGACGAACTGCTCGAGACGATCTCTGCGGACCCCGACACCTTGAAGCCTGTCGACATCGTGTGGATGGCCTTTCGGCCGGACCGCGTCCTTCGCGAGACCTGCGGCCGATTGCTCCAGGAGCACCGCAAGCTCGAGACCCTCGATGTCTTCCTCAACCACAGCCACGGTCAGCGTGATCCGGCAATTCGCGCGGCGGCGCTGGTGATGTTCTCCCTGGGTATTCCTGGAATTGAGAACTACCTCCTCAGGCTCGCAGAGTCGAACGACCCCAAGGCGAGGGCCACCGCTCACAAGATTGTGCTCAGCTGTCCGCCTGTTCCGTCTCTCGAGCGGGTGTTCTGGAAGTTGGCCATGGTGGGCGACCTCAGGTCGCGGCTCCGCTACCTCGAACGCCTGGCCTCATTCGAGATGAGCAAAAGGTCGCTCAGCCGCTGGGAACACCTCGTCTCTCACGAGGACTTCGAGGTGCGAGAGAAGGCGCTCACGGTCATCGCTGAAAAGTCGCCGCAGACCCACGTCGACCTCATGGTCAACAACCTCTCCAAAGTGCGGGACGAAGCACGAGAGAAGTTGATCGCGGCGATCGTCGAGGTTGCGAAAGGCAAGGGGCCGGAGTTCGCCGATCACATTCTGCCCCTGATGGCCTCCGGCGAAGGCACGACGCGATCGGCGGTGGTGTCGATCCTGCTCAGCATGCCCAATCGCCCGCTGCTCATTCGCAAGTATCTGGCGTTCTCCAAGGGTCTGGCCGGTTGGACCCGCGACCGTGCTCTTGAGAGCATGAAGACCTTCGGACCCGACATGATCGAGTCGGTCCTCGATCTGCTGGTGGATCCCGACTTCGAGATCCGGATCGCCGCTTTGCAGCTCGTCGGCTCATTCCAGCATCCGAAAACGCTGCCGGCGATCATTCCTTTGCTCAAAGACGAAGACTGGTGGCTCCGTATCTCGGCCGCTGAATCTCTCGGCAAGATCGGCGACGCGCGAGCGGGGCAGGCCCTGGTCGCGCTGCTCGGTGACCCCGAGGCGCGGTGGGCGGCGATTGACGCTCTCGGCAGGATCGGTGACGAGCGGGCGTTGCCGGCGATGGCGGCGCTGCTCAAGAGCGACGAGGTCGAGGTCAGAATCGAGGTCCTCATGGCCCTCAAGCACTTCGATCACCCGCGTGTCACCGAGGTGCTGCTGCAGGTGGCCAAGTCAGACTCGAACCGCAACGTGCAGCTGCGCGCCCTGTCGGTGCTCAAGGAGATCGCGGCACGAGATGCCTCGGTGATCGAGGACATGGATCAGATCCAGGAAAAAGTCATGGCCACCCACGCGACGGCCGGTGAACCGAGGATCAACGCGCTCCTGCGCGCGACCCGTAAGCAAAAGGCGTCCGATCTCCACCTCTCGGTGGACCAACCGCCGATTCTCCGAGTCGCCGGCAAGATCGTGCGCATCAAGGGGGAGCCGCTGACGGCGGACCAGATCAAGGCCCTCGTCACCGAGATCCTTCTCGATGAGCAGGTAGAGCAGCTGCAAGAGCGGCGCCAGATCGACTTCTGCCACTACATCCCGGATGGGGGCCGGTACCGCGGCAACATTTTCGTCGACCGGCGCGGCCTCAATGCCGCATTCAGGGTCATCCCGGAGCATCCTCCGACCTTTGCCGAGCTCCGCCTACCGGATCACCTCAAGGAGGTCGTCAGCTACCACCAGGGCCTGATCCTGGTGTGCGGCCCATCGGGAAGCGGAAAATCGACGACCCTGGCGGCGTTCGTCAACCTGTTCAACGAGAAAAGTCACGCTCACATCATTTCGCTCGAAGACCCGGTCGAGTTCGTTCACCCATTCAAGAACTCCCTGATCAACCAGCGTGAGATCGGCAAGGACTCCGGGTCCTACGCCCGCGCCCTGCGGGCGGCGCTGCGCGAGGATCCCGATGTCATCGTCATCGGGGAGCTTCGCGACACCGACTCGATCGCGCTCGCTCTGACCGCCGCCGAAACCGGCCACATCGTCCTCGGAACTCTCAACGCGACCAGCGCCGCACGGGTCGTCGACCGCATCATATCCAGCTTTCCGGCTCAGGACCGGCCGGCCATCCGCACCTCCATCGCCGAGACTTTGCGCTTCGTGATCGGCCAGCACCTGCTGCCGGCCAAGGGCCTCGCCGGGCAGGTTGCATGCTACGAGATTCTCAAGAGCACTCCATCGGTGGTCAACCTCATCCAGGAGGACAAGACGATTCAGATCCCGTCGGTCATGCAAATCGGGCGGAGCATCGGCATGCGCACCCACGACGGGGCGCTGCGCGACCTCCTGGACCGCGACATGATCACTCTCGAGACCGCGTACCGGTCGGCAATTTCAAAGAAGGACTTCGCGGATCTGCTGCCGGAGAACTTCTTCAACAGCAGCCCATCGATGGGAGGCGAGTGATGCAGAAGATCGACCGCTTCCTCCGCCTCATGAACGATCGCGGCGCTTCGGACTTCCACCTCACGGTCGGGCGGCCGCCGATGCTCCGCGTCGCCGGAATCATGGAGAGGATCCACTACCGGACGATCAAGGAAGGGGAATGGGAGGAGATGATCAAGGTCATCACCCCCCCGGAACGCTGGCAGAACTTCCAGGAGACCGGCGATACCGATTTCGCCTATCAGCTCGGTACGGTGGCGCGTTTTCGCTGCAACCTCTTTCGTCAGCAACGCGGATCCGGCGCCGTGATGCGCATCATCCCTTCCCGGATCATGACCATCGACCAGCTGGCCCTGCCGGTGCAGACGCGCAAGCTCGCCGAGATCTCGAGCGGTCTCGTCCTGACCACCGGACCCACCGGCTCGGGCAAATCAACGACCCTCGCTGCCCTCATCGACTTCATCAACAGCAGTCGCAAGTACCACATCATCACCCTCGAGGATCCGATCGAGTTCATCCACCCCCACCGCAACTGCATCATCCATCAGCGGGAGATCGGCCCTCACGCAGAGTCATTCGCCGAGGCCCTCAAGGGGGCTGCGCGCGAGGACCCCGACGTCATTCTCGTCGGCGAGATGCGTGATCTGGAGACGGTCTCGATGGCCCTCGACGCGGCCGGCAAAGGAACCCTCGTTTACGGCACGCTGCATACCAACAACGCCGTCAAGGCCATTGACCGCATGGTCAACGTCTTCCCGGCGGAGGAGCAGGACGGAGTGCGCTACCTGCTCGCCGACTGTCTGCAGGCGGTGATCGCCCAGCAGCTCCTGCCGAAGGTCGGCGGTGGCCGCATCGCCGCCGTCGAGCTCCTCTTCTGCTCGCCGGCGACCAGCGCCATCATCCGCGAGGCGAAGACCTCGCAGATCGTGTCCGTAATCCAGACAGGCGTCAAGGAGGGCATGATGGAGATGGACACCTCCATCCGGAAGCTCTTCGAAGAAGGGCTCATCGATGCGCGCGCGGCTTATGACAAGTCGATCAACAAGGACATGTTCAAGGACCTCGTCGAGGAGGTCGAGGGGGAGATCCTTTAGGCCGCCGACGCTGCCTGAAAACTGACACCCCGTCCTCTCACCCCACCCCCTCACACGATCTTTCACCGACCCCAAGGATTTGAAAGTAATGTCAAATGGCCGCCGGGGATCTTGTGCGGCGGCGATCGGCTCCCTACTGTTAAGACTGGAGGCCGAGCTATGGACACGCACCCGATGACAAAAAGGTTTTCGAGCAGATGCTCACAGTCCACAGCACACCCCGGCCCCGAGAGAAGGAGGCGACCCATGTCCCGCCACATCACACCCTGGATCCTGTGTGCCCTCATTGCCGCTCCGGCGGTGGTCCAAAGCCAGAGCGTCGATGACCGCGACCTCTTGCGCTCACGCGGCGCGAGGCCCAACGTGCTCGTCATCATGGATGCCTCGGGGTCTATGGGCCGTGACGTCGACACCGACAGCTACGTCTTCATCGGCGGCGGCGAGGACCCGCACGCCAAGCTGTCTCAGGTCAAGTTCGCGTTCCAACAGTTTCTGAATACCAACCCGGACTTCAACCTCGGCTTCACCCACTACGAGCGTGACTACCTGCGCATGGACCACCACCTGTTCATCTACCGAGTCGACCCCAACGACAACGACATCGCCTGGCGGTGGCGGGCGCTCATCGACGAGGACGGCGACGTGCACATGCAAGGTAGCAACCGGACGGCGGACCTCGACGCCAACACCCTGGTGCGTCTCGGCCTCGACAACCCGGTCAACTCGACCTCCTCGTACGTCTTCCCGCCCATGTTCGGCGCTGTTGGCAAGTCCTCCCACGCCGACTGGGGACGCAACTCGGATTACAGCAACGACCGCAAAATCTGGGTGAACGGCACCGAGTACAGCGGCGAGTACCGCGTCGACGCCATTCTGCGCGAGCCGACCAACGGCAGCGGATACTACTACCCGGCCTGGGACTACTACGGATCCGGGATGCAGACGGCCTTGACGACCTTCAACGGCATCCACGACACCTACGCACCGACCGTCTACAATACGTCCGCCACCCCCGAAGAGAAACTTTTTGCCTGGAATACGGTGGTCCAGGGCCGCCAGAACCTGCAGACCGTGCTCGACGCCAACCAGATCGGCTTGCCGACGCTCACCCTCGACGTGACGGTGCGCTTCTGTACGGGTTGGATCCGGGACACAACCGGTTCGTGCAACGACGGCAGCTGGCAGCACATCGTGACCCACACCCGCCACCTGACCACCGCCTACCAGGGCAACAGCCCCGGTGTGGGGCTCTCTCCCTCCGACCTCGACCCCGCCGACTTGACGACCGGTACCTACGCCGGCAAGACCATCCCCCAGGACTACACCAGCGGCGGCAGCTCACGCACGGCCTATAGCTACTCGGACTCCTGCGACGGCTTCCAGGGCTTTTCCGTCGACGGCACGCGGATACCGATCATTCCCATCCCCACCGACGCCGACCCGCCCCTGACCGAGATCATGTACCGCTATCTCAACGAACAGGGCCAGATGCAGCTCTTCTTCCCGACCCGCAACGGACGTAGGTACTGGCCCTACTACTACGAAGACAAGGACAGCAGTCCGACGTTCGACGAGCGCGGCGTGTGGATCACCGACCGTGCGGTCATGGGCACCGGCAGCACGCCGATCGCCCAGTCCCTCTACCGCGCGCGCAAATATTTTTCTGACGTCATCAACGAGCGTGAGGACATCCTGAAAGACTGCCGCAAGGACTTCGTCATCTTTCTCACCGACGGACGACACACCTGCTCGAGCCCGTGGCCCAGCGACACCTGCACGCAAGCGACCTACCTCGGCAACATCGACGTGCCGGTATACGTGATCGGTTACGGCATGGGAACCTCCGGCAACACCCTGCAGTGCATCGCCGACAACTCCGGCGGCGAGCTTTACCTGCCCGACAACGTCGAGGACCTGGTGCGCGCCCTGCTCAACGTCGGCACTCAGATCGAGGAGCGTACACGTGGATTTGCGTCGCCGATCGTGCCATCGGTGGAGACGACCGCCGAGCAGACCGCCTACATCGCGACCTTCACCCCGCAGCAGGACCGGTCATTGTGGCGCGGCCACCTGCGCGCGTATGAGATCGACCCTTTCACCGGCACGATCAAGAACCTGCCGGTGAGCGGAGTCCCGGTTGCGAGCACCGCCTACTGGGATGCGGGGGATACGCTCGCGGCACGGAATGTCGGCACCGACGACCGCTTCGTCTACTACGGCGACGGCAACGGGTCGAATATTCCAGGTTACCGCGAGGCATTTGAATACCCGTCATCCGACGAGACCAAGAGGACCTTCATGGGCGGTGCGATCTTGTACCCCGAGCTCTACAACGACACCACTGCGGACAAGGCGACGCTGACTCAGGTCGTCAACTTCATTCGTGGCGTCACGATGGAGCGGGACAGCGGCGGCACGGTCACCGTTCCGGGGCGCGACCCGGAGTTTTACGGCTGGTGCGGCTCGACCTCAGACGAGACGCCAACAAGCCCCGCCTCACCGTGTACCAACGCCACCAACGTCGAGAAGCTGGGCGACATCTTCCACTCGAAGCCGAAGTTGTCGGGCAGACCGGAGTGTTTCCCGTGCTGGCTGCGCAACTACAACGGCTATCGTGACGACCCGAATACGACCGACGCCAACGACGGCTTCGTGGCCCAGCAAACACGCCGCCGGCAGGTGCTCTACGTAGGCGCCAACGACGGCACGCTGCACGCCTTCGATGCCGGTCTATGGGATGCGGACGGCGACGACACCGTCGACCCGCCCATCGATCCTCGTTACGATGTCGGCACGGGCCGTGAGCTGTTCGCCTGGGTGCCGCAGGCCGTCTTCACGACCCTCGACGACATCTCCACAGCCGACAAACACGAATGGACCGTGGATGGTTCGCCGACGGTCGCCGA
>CAZCEX010000074.1:0-12165 GCA_964497785.1 uncultured Thermoanaerobaculia bacterium
CTCAAACGACCCACCGAAATCCATCCACCCTCTATGCACTACACCCTCCTAGCGCCCGACTGGCTGGCCCGTCGGTGCCAGTGACCCGGGGAGACTCGAGGCGGCGTCGATGAGGATGTCGTACATCACCTTCGCGGAGTCGGCTTCGAGGAGCTGGGTCAGGCGCCCGGGACTGCGCACGATCCAGGCGAGTCGGGAAAGCCAGCGCACGTGGAGGGTGTCGTTGCGAAGGGCAAGGAGGAAGAAAAGCTGCGTCTTTCCCATGTCTGGTGAGCCGAAGGCAACCCCGCTTCGTGAACGGGCGAGGGCGATGAACTGCTTTGGAAACATGTCAGCGGCGCGCCGGCGTGCGTGGAGAAAAGCGACTCCCTCGGGCACGGCAGTCGGAACGAGTCGCTCGCGAGCCGCGAGCGCGGCCTCGAGCCACGCTTGGTCTTTGACGAGTCCAAGCTCTGTGACGTGGGTGACCATGGTGTGGATGACCTCGGTGCGATCCGCAGCATCCAGTTCCGGGATGATCTGTTTGACGGTCAGGACTTCCTCGATCGGGGCGTCGATGACTCGTGAGCCGGCGTCGCCGGAGGTCGACACGGCCTGAGCGGCCAGGGTGTCGAGGTACTCGTCGAGAAGGGCGCGCCGAAAACGCCACTGACCGCCGATCTTGACTCCTGGTATCTTGCCTTCGTGAGCCAACCGGACCAGGGTTCGTTCGGCCAGCTTCAGGTACTCTGCGGCTTCTTTGGCGGTCATATACGCTTCCATGTTTTGGGGCCTCCTCTTGGACCTTTTAGGGTCCATATTGGCTGATTACTCCATTTTTTGGCCGATGTCAAGGCTCATTCGGTTAGTGTTTCGACGTCTCGGCCTGCCTTGCACACCTTTTGGTGGTGTGATATTGGTGTGATTGTCCGTCGCTCCGGTCCGGTTTTGGTCCTGTGCGATGGGTGCAATCGGATCTTGTTGAGGGGTCTCGGAAGGCCCATCCCCGCAGTCGGGATTCGACAATACGAGGAGGTATGCAATGGACATTCAGGCCAAAGTTAAAGACATCATCGTGCAACAGCTGGGTGTGGACATCGAGAAAGTGACCCAGGACGCGTCGTTCGTCGATGACCTCGGCGCCGATTCTCTCGACGTCGTTGAGCTCGTTATGGCTTTCGAAGAAGAGTTCGGTGTGGAAATTCCAGACGAGGCTGCCGAGAAGATCGCAACTGTCAAGGACGCGGTGGCATTCCTCACGGAAAACGCGGAGAGCTGACATGACCCGCCGGGTGGTGGTGACAGGCCTCGGTCTGATCTCACCCCTTGGGGTCGGCACCGAGACCACATGGCAGGGCATCGTTGCTGGTCGGAGCGGCGCCGGCCCGATCACGCTCTTCGACACCGAGGGGTTCTCGGTCAGGATCGCGTGTGAGGTCGACGGGTTTGACGTGAGCCCCTGGTTGGTGCCGAAAGAGGCGCGCAAGTTCGACCGGTTTGTGCACTTTGCTCTCGGGGCGTCCCATATGGCCCTTGCGGACTCGGGTCTCGAGATCACAGATGCCAACGCAGAGAGGGTCGGTGTGGTGATCGGATCCGGGATCGGCGGATTCCCGCTCATCGAGAGAACGCACGAAACTCTGCTGACCAAGGGTCCGCGACGCGTCACACCGTTTTTTATCCCGGGATCCATCATCAATATGTGCTCGGGATTGGTGAGCATTCAGACTGGCGCCAAAGGCCCCAACAGCGCCACGTGCACGGCTTGCTCGACATCGGCTCACGCCATTGGCGACGCTGCACTGTACATTCGTCACGGTTATGCTGATGCCATCATTGCCGGCGGCGCCGAGGCGGTCATCTGTCCGATGCCGGTTGCGGGTTTTTCGTCCATGCGGGCCCTTTCGACGAGGAACGACGAGCCCGAACGCGCCTCACGGCCGTGGGACCGAGATCGCGACGGTTTCGTGATCGGCGAGGGCGCCGGCATCGTGATTCTCGAGGAGTACGAGTTCGCGCGAAAGCGCGGGGCGCCGATCCTCGCCGAGGTGCTTGGTTTTGGGATGTCGAGCGATGCTTACCACATTTCTGCCCCGGCTGATGACGGCGACGGCGCCATTCGTGTGATGCGATCGGCGCTGAGCGAAGCCGGTCTCAATACCCAGGACGTGCAGTACATCAATGCGCACGGTACCTCGACCCCAGCCGGTGATCGCATCGAGACGATCGCCGTCAAGGAGGTCTTTGGGGACCATGCGGGACGCCTCATGGTCTCGTCGACGAAGTCGATGACGGGTCACCTTCTCGGTGCTTCGGGGGCCCTCGAGTTTGCGATCACGGTGCTGGCGCTGAACCGCGGTATCGTTCCGCCGACCATCAATCTCGACAATCCCGATCCCGAGAATGACCTGGACTACGTAGCTCACACCGCCCGTGACGCCGAAGTTAGATTTGCGATGAGCAACTCCTTCGGTTTTGGCGGAACCAATGCCTGCCTGGTGATCGGGAAGCTGGATTAGTTTACCTTGACGGCGGAGGTCAGACAGTGAAGCACCGGAGCCGTAAACGGCAAGGGGGGGACGTGGGTCAATACCACGACGGCGAGGAGCGATTGTGGGCGCGCCTGTCTGCGTTTTTTGCCCGAATCGATCTTTACAATTTCGGACGTTGGCTCCTGCTGGCTGTGGCCATCGGCATCGTGGCCGGTCTGGGCGCAGCTCTGCTGACCTGGGGCGTTGACGGCGTCAGCTCCGTCCTTCTTGGGCGCGTGGTCGGGTTCCAGGCGCCGGGGCATGGCGCGCACGCGGCGGCGCCCCTGTCGCCCCCGCAGCGTCCGTGGCTCCTCCTCCTCGTTCTGCCGGCAACCGGACTCCTCGTCGGCTGGATCGTGCAGACCTTCGCCCCGGAGGCCGAAGGCCACGGTACGGACGCGGTCATCCATGCATTTCACAAGAGTCGCGCAGAGCTGCGGCCCCGGGTCGTGCCGGTCAAGCTCATTGCGTCGATGTTGACGATCGGGTCCGGAGGTTCAGCGGGGCGAGAGGGTCCTGTGGCCCAGGTTGGGGCGGGATTTGGGTCCTATCTCGCCGACCTGTTGAAGCTCCGGGTGCGGGACCGGCGTATGCTCGTGGTTGCGGGAATGGCGGCGGGGATCGGTAGCATGTTCAGAGCTCCCCTCGGTGGTGCTCTGTTCGCGATCGAAGTGCTCTACTCCGAGAACGAGTACGAGTCCGAGGCCCTTATCCCTGCCCTGATGTCGTCCATCGTGGCCTACGTTGTCGTCGCCTCGCTGACCGGATGGTCGGCGGTGTTTGCGACCAGCGTGGATCCCTTTGGCCGTCCCCAGGAGCTCATCGCCTACTTCATACTCGGTGTGGTGCTGGCGGTCGTTGGTGTGGTGTGGGTGAAGGTGTTCTACGGGATGCGGGATGGTTTCTTCGCCCGCCTCAATGTGGCCAAGCCGCTCAAGCCCGCTATCGGTGGGCTACTCGTCGCTTGCCTTGCGCTCAATCTCCCACAGGTGATGGGAGGAGGGTACGGTTGGCTCCAGACCGCCCTCGCGCCGGGCCTTCCGCTCGGGATCCTGCTGGCCTTGGTGCCGGCGAAAATCCTCGCCACATCCTTCACGATCTCTTCGGGGGGGTCCGGCGGCGTATTTGCTCCTTCCCTCGTGATCGGCGGGGTCACTGGCGCCGTCTTTGCCGATCTTGCCGGGAGGGTGGCCCCTTGGATGGCGCCCTCGGCGTCGGCCTGCATTCTTGTTGGCATGGGGGGGTTCTTTGCGGGGGTTGCCAAGGTGCCGATCGCCTCGCTGATCATGGTGGCCGAGATGAGTGGTTCATACAGCCTGCTTGTGCCAATGATGCTCGTGTGCTCGGTGACCTTTGTCCTGACTCGGGGCGTGACCATGTACGAGGGTCAGGTTCCGGGTCGGGTCGATTCGCCGGCCCATCTCGGCGACTTCCAGGTCGATATTCTCGAACGGCTGACTGTTGCCGATGTCCTGGATGCGAAACGGGACGTCCGCACGCTCGAGCCTGGAATGCCCTTCAGAGAGGTCGTTGAGGTGGTCTTCGCTCCGGACGACCAGGACCACTACCCGGTGGTTGGTGCGGACGGGGCGGTGTCCGGACTCGTGAGCGTCAATGACGTGCGCCGGGTCATGGCAACTCCTGAGGTGTGGGATCTTCTCGTCGCCGGCGACATCGGCGTCGATGCGCGGAACGTGGCCTTCGTCCAGCCAAACGAGGACCTGCACACCGTGATGCGACGCTTTACTGCACTGCGCCAAGAGGTCTTTCCCGTCATTGCCGGCGAACCTCCTTCCCCGGTCATCGGCCTCCTCCGCCATCACGACGTCATGGAGGCGTACGACCGCGAGATCCAGAGCCTCAGGAACAGCGAGTAACCTGGAGCCACCGGGGGTCATAGTACGGGGCAGGAGTTCGGCTACGCGGAGTCTCATCGCTGTGAACCATTTGTGAGATCTCCATGATGCCACCGTGATCGCCCGGCTCGAGAATGAAGGTTGAGGGCTGGCCGAAACCCATCACCGTGATGGTTCTGGGCGAGAACGAATGTGTGGGCCCGGTTGTAGACCGACCGAAGGGGGAGGCGATGGTGACGGACCGATCGATTCTGGTCGTCGAAGATGACGAGGACCTGGCGAATCTCGTCGCGCTCAATCTGCGCGACGTCGGCCATCGGGTCGTTGTCGAGCACAACGGTCGAAAGGCTTTGCAGCGGACCGAAGGAGAGACTTTTGATCTGGTCGTTCTCGATCTGACGCTACCGGGAGTCGATGGGCTCGAGATCTGCCGTCAGCTGCGGTCCCGGTCTCCCTACACCGCCATTCTCATGCTGACGGCTCGTACAACGGAAATCGACCGGGTGCTCGGCCTCGAGATGGGCGCCGACGACTATCTGACCAAGCCGTTCAGCGTGCGTGAGCTTGTCGCGCGGGTCAAGGCGCTTCTTCGCCGTATGGAGGCCTTTGCGGCTCGCAGGGATTCCGGCGATGATCTGCCGCCGATCTTTTGTGGCTCGATGGAGATCTCGCCGGTCGAGCGGTCCGTGCGCCTCGGTGATCAGCATGTTGATCTGACCGCGAGGGAGTTCGACCTGCTCGAGTTCTTTGCCGGCCATCCTGGCAGGGTTTATACACGCGCCCAGCTTCTCGATCACGTCTGGGGCTACGCACATGAGGGTTATGAGCACACCGTAAATACCCACATCAACAGACTCCGGGGCAAGATCGAGCGCGACCCATCCAAACCGAACTTCATCATCACTGTCTGGGGAGTCGGATATCGGTTCGCACGCCCCGAAGAGGTTAAGGAGTTGCCCTCATGATCAAGAGCCTGTACGGGAAGCTGGTTGCGGTGCTGCTCGGACTCGTGGTTTTCATCGGGGCCATCGGTGTGGTCTTCGCCCTCGCAATGGAGAGACAGTATGAGCGCGAGGTCAACCAGCGGCTCAATCGCGATCTAGCCTCCAACCTTGTCGCCGCTGATGTCCTGCTCGTCGATGGCGAGATCAACGAGGCAGGTCTGGAGCATGTCTTTCACTCCCTGATGGTGGTCAACCCGAGCATCGAGGTCTATCTTTTGACCCTCGATGGAGAGATTGTCGCCTACTCGGCGCCCGAAGGCAGGGTCAAGCGCGACGCCGTGTCGGTGAACCCGATCAAGGCATTTCTCGCCGGCCAGCCGTTGCCGATCATGGGCGACGACCCGCGCGATTTTGACCGCACCAAGGTGTTCTCGGTCAGCCCGATCATGGTCGAGGACCGTTATGAAGGCTACCTCTATGTGGTGCTGGCAAGCGAGGAGCGTGAGTCGGCTGTACTCATCCCTCGCTCGAGTCATATCGTTCGCCTCGGGTTCGGCGTGCTTGGTGGCAGTCTGTTGGTTGCGCTGGTGGCCGGTGTCGTTCTGTTCAACCTGATCACCCGCCGGCTGCGTCGGCTCAGCATGAGCATCGAGACCTTCCAGCGCAGCGATTTCTCCGAGCCCCTTCCTGCTCATCTGCGTTTCGACGACCGATCTGAGGACGAGATCGGTCGCCTGGGACGGACTTTCCACCGCATGGAGGAACGCATCCTTCAACAGGTGCAGAAGCTCAAGCAGACGGACGAGCTGCGGCGCGAACTCATCGCCAACGTATCGCACGATCTCCGGACGCCGCTGGCCTCAATGAGCGGATACCTCGAGACCCTTTCTTTGAAAGCGGAAACGCTGAGTGTCGAGGACCGCAAGAAGTACCTGGGTATTGCCCTCAAGCACACCAGTCGCCTCGGTCGTCTGGTGACCGAGCTCTTCGAGCTGGCGCGTCTCGAGTCGAAAGAGATGCAGGTCGCCATCGAGCCATTCCCCATCTCGGAGCTGGTCCAGGATGTGGTCCAGGATTTCCAGCTTCGAGCTTGCGATCGTGGGGTCGGGCTCTCGGTACGGCTTCCCGAGCGCGCGCCGCTGGTCTCCGCCGACATCGCGCTCATTCAACGGGTGCTGCAGAATCTGATCGAAAACGCGCTCAAGCATACCGAGAACGCAGGGACTGTCATGATCGTCGTCGAGGGCGCCGGAAACCAGGTCGTGGTTCGCGTCGAGGACACGGGATGCGGCATCCCGGAGGCGGACCTCAAAAAGGTTTTCGAGCGTTTTTACCAGGCTGACGCCGAGCCCGGCCCGGTACGCGAGAGTGGTGCGATGGGCGGCTTGGGACTCGCTATCGTCAAGAAAATACTCGACCTCCACGGCAGCGGTGTCAAGGTGGCAAGCACCGTCGGCGAGGGCTCGGCCTTCTGGTTTTCCCTACCTGTTTCGGCCTGAAGGCGGCGGCGCTTTCGTGAGACTGCATAACCGAAGTCGAAAACGACCCAGTTTTCCATGATAATGGTCCTGTGAAACAGGCCACCGAGGCGCCAACAAGGAATAGTGCAGGCCTGATCGCGGTGGCGGTGGTCGTTTTGGTCATGACTGTCACGGTGATCGCCGTGTGCGTGGCGGAGGCCACTCGCAGTGCTGAATCGCCGCACTCGAATGTTCGGGTGGTGGATGGCGGGGCCAACGTATACGCGATCGCTGCCGGAGACCTTCTCGACCGCGCCGGTATCAGGGCTGGGGATCGCATCCTATCGATCAACGGCGTTTCTTTTGTTGATGGTGGCTCATATTCTGCGGTCTTTCAGAGCCTGCGGTCTGGTGATCTGCTTCTTTTCGTCGTCGAACGAGAAGGCGAGTCCATAGAGCTCTCGGTCCGTGCGGCGAAGAGTATCACCGTCGGCAAGCTTGTTATTGCCGCCGTCCCCATCGTCGTTCTCCTGTTGGCTGGCGCAGGCGTTTTTTTCGCCGGCCCACGGTCCTTGACGGCCCTTCTTTTCCTTCTTTTCTGTGCGTCCTCGGCCATCAACGACGCCAGCCAGCTCCCGGTCCTCGGGGGCGACTCCCTCGCTCAAAAAATCATCATAGCTGCCTACACTCTGTTCAGCATTCAGAGCCCGGCACTCGGCCTCCATCTCTTCGTGCTCTTTCCATCGCGGGGGCCGGTGCAACGTTGGCTCACCCTATGGCTTCCTCTTGCCTACGGCATACAAACCGCGCTCGGCTTGTCATACTTTCTGCCGGCGTTTTCCACCTGGTGGGCAGAACGTCTTGCCAACCCCGAGCTGCATCCGCTGTTGTTGAGCGCCTTCAATACCAACGTCGTCATCTGCTCGGCCTTGAGCGCTATCAGTCTGGCTGCGGTAGCGATCTGGGACTCAAGCGACCGGGTTCGGTTGCAAGCGAGGTTGCTGTTCTTCGCATTCTTCCTGTTGACCGCGCTCCAGATGGCACTGTATACGGTGCCGCTGCGGTTCGGGGGCCGCATGCCGGTGTCGGCCGAAACCTATACGCTGCTCGACCTGATCGTTCCAGCTTTTGTCGCGGCTGCGGTGTTGTTCCACCGCCTTTGGGACATCGATATTCTTGTGCGTCAAGGTTTCATTTACGGTGCCGCATCAGTCGTCGTGGGAACCGTTTTTGCGGCGGTTTTCCTCGGTTTCGGGCGACTCGCAGACCTAGTCTGGGACGACCCCGATATTGTGGTCATTGCAGCTGCCGCGGTGTTTGCTGCGATGTTGTTTCAACCTGTGCAACGGTTTGCCCGGAGGTGGATCGACCGCGTCTTGTACCGCAAGCGTTACAGCTACCATCAGTTGCTGGTGGAAATCGGTGAGCAGCTGGCTACGGTCTTCGACCTGCCGGCGGCGGCGATGCTTTTGCGAACAAGGATCACGGGCGCCCTCGAGCCAGAGACCCTCACGGTGGCGATTTACCGCGAACCGCCAGGTCTTTTCGAGGCGATTGGTCCGGACGGGCTGCAACCCATGCTGGTCGGTGCCGAAAGTGCAGCCGTCGCAGAAGAGCTCGCGCGCCATGGGCGGCCGTTTCGGCCGCTCGCAACGGATCTGTTGCCGCTCGCCGACAGCGAGATCGTTGTACCCATCGTTCACGGCAACCTGATATTGGGCTTCATCATGCTCGGCCCCCGCCGATCTGCCGTGCCCTACCTGCCGGACGATCTCGATTTTCTCGCTGCGGTCGCCCGCCAGGCCGCTCCGGTTTTGGAGAACGCCGGCCTTGTAGAAGAGCGAGCGGCTCGGGAACGTCTGGCCATGGTGGGTACCGCTACCGCAGCCATCGCCCACGAGATCAAAAACCCGCTTGCTGCCATCAAGAGTACCGCCGCCATTCTTCGGCGACGGCTCAAGAGCGACCTCCGGGGGCAAGAGCTCACGATGGTCGTCGAGGACGAGGTGGATCGGCTCGAGAAGTCCGTTGTCGAGGTGCTGTCCTTCGTACGCCAGCGTCCGGTCGACCCGGTTCCAATTGACCTCGCCGAGCTAGTGTCGCAGCTCGCCTCGGTCGTTGAGGCAGATTTCGCGCGATCGAACGTCACGGTCACCCTCGACATCGAACTCAAGCCGGGCTCGTTGCGTGGCGACCCGGATCGGTTGCGGCAGGCGCTGCTCAACCTCTTACTCAATGCGCGGGACGCCATGCCCCGGGGCGGGGAGATCTCGATCGTTCTGAGAAGCCGAGTGGGTGGCCCGTCCGTGTCAGGGGTGGAAATTCTGGTATCCGACAACGGGAGCGGTTTTTCCGACGATGTCCTTCCCACAGCGTTCGAGCCGTTCGTCTCCGGCAAACGACTCGGAACCGGGCTCGGACTCGCGAACGTCAGGCGGATTGTCGAGGAGCACGAGGGTCTGGTCGAAGCGCGCAACCGGGCGCGCGGGGGTGCTGAGGTGAGTGTGTGGCTGCCGAACGATCAGGGTGTTGGTGCGAGACCGGATGCCACCGAAGGGGGTTTCTCAATATGAAGAGTGTCGTTTCAGAGTCGCTGGGCGCCCGAATCCTTTTGGTCGATGACGACCGGTCTTTCCTGGTGAGCGTGCGGGCCTTGCTCGAGGACGAGGGCGGATACCAGGTGGAATGTGCCTATTCCGTGGACCATGCGCTCGAGGTGCTGGCGGATGTGCCGTCGGTGCGGGTGATCGTGAGCGACCTTTCCATGCCGGGTCGGGACGGGATCGAGCTCCTCGAAGTGGTTCGCAGACAGGTTCCGGATGTGTCGTTTCTCTTGATGACGGCACACGGCTCGATCGAGACCGCCGTGAAGGCGATGCGTCTCGGTGCGTTCCAATACCTGACCAAGCCGATCGACCCGGACGAGATGCTCGTCCAGATCTCCCGTGCGCTTGAGGTCGCCAGTGCCAAAGAGCATTTCCGTGCGCTCAAGGAACGTTATGGCGACCCGGATTTCACTGATGTGCTGATCGGCGAGAGTGCGGGAATGAGGGCGTTGGGGCAGGCCATCGAGGATCTCGCCCGCGTCGATTCGACCGTGATGATTCGTGGCGAGACCGGCACCGGCAAAGAACTCGTTGCCCGGCTGATTCACCGGGCGAGCCCGCGGGCGCGGCGGCCATTGGGCGTGGTCAACTGTACAGCGATACCGCGGGACCTGCTCGAAAGCGAGCTTTTTGGTCACGAAAAGGGCGCCTTCACTGGCGCGACGGGTCTGCGTCGGGGGAGGATAGAGGAGGCGGAAGGAGGGGCGTTGTTGCTCGATGAGGTGGGCGACATGGCCCTCGATCTCCAGCCCAAGCTCCTTCGATTCCTCCAGGAGCGGACCTATCGCCGAGTTGGCGGCGGCCGTGAGCTTGCGGCCGATGTCAGGATCATGGCCGCGACGCATCGCGACCTCGAGCAAGCGATGGAGAGGCGTGATTTCAGGAGGGACCTCTTCTACCGGCTCAATACGATTCCGTTGACGATCCCGCCATTGCGGGAGCGACTCGAAGATCTCCCGAGCCTGTGCGAACACCTTGTGGGCACGATCTGTCTTCGTCTTCGACGTGCACCTCGGCCGGTATCAACCTCTTCGCTCGAGGTGCTGGCACAGCACGACTTTCCGGGCAATGTGCGTGAACTCGAGAATCTCCTCGAACGCGGTCTCGTCCTTGGGGGGGTGGGTGGACCCCAGGACGCGTTCGAGGTTGGGTCCGTGAGTCCGATGGTCGGTGAGCAAGAGCAGCGCCTGGATAATCTCCCTTTGGAGGGAGGCATGGCCGCCATTCAGCGGTTGACCACCGGGGCGGAAAAAAGATTGATCGAGCGAGCCCTGAAGGCATGGCCCAGTCTCCCGAATCGATCCGTTGCGGAACGTCTCGGCACCAACCGGAGGGTGCTCGAGCTGCGGATGAAGGAGTACGGGATCACGAAAGCCGATTCCTGAAGGGCGAAGAAAACAAAGAGTGGGGCGCTTCGGCTCATACACCTGCTCTTGGCACAAAACGGTGCTTCGACGCACCCGTTGGTGCTTCGTTTCGAGTCGGCGCGGCCGCCGTAGCCCTTGTTTCGTCGGGTTTTCGAGATCAGCAGGTCGTCGCGAGCCGGCCTGAAGGGCTGGCACGGAGGTTGCAAGTTGTGAAGCCATGATGGCGACGTCCCACCGCTCGGTTCTTGTGGTCGAAAGTGATGAAGGCTTGGCCCGCAGTCTGCAGATTCTCATCGAGGACGAGGCCGCGTGCGACGTTCGTGTGGCGCACTCCGCAGGAGAAGCGGTCGCGGAGCTTCAGAGGTATGGGTCGGCGGACGTTGTTGTCAGCGACGCTTCGACCGCTCTCACTTTGTTGTCGCAACGGAGTGTTGCCGCAAACGGCAGTGACGGTGTGCAAGGCACGACATTGCTTAAAATGATCCAACGAAGGTTTCCCGCAACCGCCGTGATTCTGATGACGGCACACCAGGCAGTGTTGGCCTCACTTGAGCACGAGGGGTTGGCCGATGGCAGCGTATTGCGCAAACCGATCGACCCGAGCGCCCTGCTCGAGTCCGTCGAGGCCGCAACCGGGGGCACGCCTCCACCCGCACGATCCGTTCCTCAATAACGATATACCGTGGTTTCGACAAGCGGGAATGCGGATCGACGAGAGCAGGGGTTGACTGCGATCGCGGCAACAGACAGACTTGTTGCAGGGCTTTTTCAGACGTGTCGATACGGAGGCAATTATGAGACGCAGTTACTTCTGCCCCCATTGTGATGGACTGCTCAACCCGGGTTCGTTGGTCGTATTCGTTATCGAGGATCAGGGCCGGAGGGAACTGGTCCTTCTCAGCCCGGAGCCCGGGGACTATGCGATGGTGTATCGCGACACCGTGGTCTTCGAGCCGGGGACTGCCTACACTTTGTGTTGCCCGATGTGCCACGTTGATCTTGTCAGCCCTGGCGACGATAGGTTTCTGGAGATCACCTCACGGTCCGAAGACGGCGCCGCCGTTAGCGTTCAGTTCTCGAGGGTTTTCGGTCAGCACGCCACCTACCTGCTATCGCGTGCCGGTGTAGAGAGATTCGGCGAGCACTCCGAGAGCCTCGATCCGGTCAACTTCTTTGGGGCCGGAGAGCCAAGCAGCTGAATCGATAAATCGGAACAAGGGGATCCCCACCAATCAGGGCGATGCCCACCTCAGCGGCGTGAATTAGAAACGCCAAGACGCGAAGGACGCTAAGAAAACGCAAAATTACAGAAAAAGAACCTTTGCGCCCTTTGCGTCTTGGCGTTTCAATTGCCCTATATTGCCTTTCGGCTGCCACTCACGATCAACCTGACTCAACGGGACAGGCTTGAATCGGAAAAAA
>CAZCEX010000075.1:0-12160 GCA_964497785.1 uncultured Thermoanaerobaculia bacterium
GGAGGGCACTGATCCAGATCACCTCTGAAAACGAGTTCGAGCTCTTTGATGTCCGCGGGTGAGAGCAACGGCGGTTCACCTTCCGGGGCCGTGCGGTCCCCCTCGGCGTCGTAGGTCTCGGTCGACCAACCGAGGCGGATCTTTCCGAGGTAGGTTTTTTTCCATTGCAGAAGGTACTGCTGGAGCCGGGTAGCGCGTCCTACGCACAGGAGCAACAGACCCTCCGCCATCGGGTCCAGAGTTCCGGTGTGGCCGACGCGGCGTTCGCCCAGCGCCCGGCGAACGAGATCGACCACATCGTGGGAAGTCGGCCCTGGCTTCTTGTACACCGGAAGGAGACCGTGGAACCGCGACGGTTTTCGCCTGCTCATGGGCCGGCCTTGACGAGTGCCTCAAGCAGTGGAAGGAGGGCTCTTTTGGCGGAAGAGATGTCTCCCGTGAAGGAGTAGCCGGCGGCGTTCGTATGGCCCCCTCCGCCGAATCCCACAGCGATGGATCGTACATCGAGGGTGCCTTTGGAGCGCAGACTGACGCGCCCGCTGTCGGGCGTCGACTGTTTGAGGAAGGCAACGGCCTCGACGCCTGCGATGTTTCGCGGTGGGTCGATGATGCCTTCCGTATCAGAGGGGACGGCTCCGGCGCGTTCGAATGATTCGAGATCAACGTCGAGGATCGCCACCCGGTCCTGACAGTGCATTGTCAGCGTCGACAACGCCTGTCCGAGCAGGCGAACCGATCCGAGGCTGCGCCTGCAGTGCACGATTTCTGCGACCGCGGTGGGGTCGGCGCCCCACTCGACCATCTCGGCAGCTGCGCGGAAAGCGACACCGGTGGCGTTCGAGTATCGGAAATCGCCCGTGTCGGTCGAAAGTGCAGCGAAGAGGGCGGTCGCGGTGTCGGCGGATGGTGTGACGGGCGCCACCTCGAAAAGGCGCCATACGAGCTCACCGGCGGCGGGGGCGTTCTCATCGACGAAGTTCAGCTCACCGTAGCCCTCATTGGCGCGGTGGTGATCGATATTGAGGATCGGCAATCGGTGCAGCCGTTCGAACCCAGATCGATCGGGGCTGGTGCACTCCACCGCTATGACGAGATCATACGCTGCAGGGAAGTCCGGGGGTAGGTCCTCGACGACCTGGATTTGGTCGGCGCCGGGCAGCTCTTTGAGCCCGGCGGAGGCTTCGTCGCGGTTGATGAGAACGGCTTCGACGCCGATCTTGTTGGCGAGCTCGGCAAGCCCGATCGCCGAGCCGAGACTGTCCCCGTCCGGGTTGCGGTGGCCGACGATCAGGACGCGGCGGGCTCGTTCGAGTCGTTTCAGAACTGTGCGGGGGTCCTGGATCATCTGGGTCACGAGTTGTCCCTCACTTCGTCGTCGTCGTCGTCGTCCGACGGGATGACCCCGTCAGCGTGGAGCTGGTCGAAGAGTCTCTCCATCTTGTCCCCGTACTCGAATGAGTTGTCGCGTGCAAAATCCAGACTCGGCAAGGAGCGTACGTGCATTCGTTGACCGAGCTGGCGGCGCAGAAACGGCGCTGCAGCTTTGAACCCGTCGGCCGCCTGCCTTTCCCTCTCGGCGTCGCCGATGACCGAAAAGTACACCACAGCATGGGTGCCGTCTCGGTTGAGGCTGACCGTGGATACAACCACGCCGTCGAGGCGGGGATCCTTGACCGAGTGGAGCAGGGCTTCTGCGAGTACCGAACGAATCTCGCCCTCGAGTCTCTGGCGACGTTGAAACCCCTGACGGGACATAAGACAACCTCCGCGTTTCGAGGCCCAGGGGCCTCAGATCTGCAAAATCTCCACGCCCCACTCGAGAACGTGGCCGGACCAGTTCCTGTCGACGGTGTGCTCGACCCGCTGCAGGCGGGCTTCCAGATCCACCGGATCGGTCGAAACGGCGCACACCGCAAACGCCGCCCGTTGGTGGAGATCCTGGTGCTCAACCTCGATGACGAGCACCTTGTGCCGGGCGCGAATTCGGTCAGCCAGCGACCGGGTTTGACTTCGTTTCGCTTTCAGGCTTCGTGCTTCGGGAACGAAGAGCTCGAGCCGGGCGACCCCGACGTAGATGTTGGATTGTGTATTGGCTCCCATACTCCGTCCCCGAATGACTGAGAGCCTTCCATCGCCTGCCCCAGTCTACGAGCCGAGTCCGATACCTGTCAAAACAGTCGCAGACAGGTCGTTTCGTAGGCCCGACTCGAGGTCGCGACGATCACAGCTCCCGTTCGATCTCAACCATCTTGTACGCCTCGATGACGTCCCCGGCCTTGATGTCGTTATACCTCTCGATGCCGATACCGCAATCGAAGCCTTGTCGGATCTCCGCCTTGTCGTCCTTGATGTGTCGGAGCGAACCAATCGTGCCTTCGTGGATCACGACGTTGTCGCGTAACAGTCGAACGCGAGCATCGCGTCGGATGACGCCTTCGATGACATGGCTGCCGGCGATGGAGCCGACCTTCGGTACCTTGAAGATCTCGCGGACTTCCGCCCGGCCCAGCTCTTCTTCCTTGAACTCGGGATCCAAGAGGCCGATCATCGCCTTCTTGATGTCGTCGATCAGATTGTAGATCACAGTGTAGAGACGGATATCGACTCTCTCGGTCTCGGCGAGGTCGCGTGCGGTTCGCTCAGGTCTGACGCTGAAACCGATTATGATCGCATTCGAGGCCGAGGCCAGCATGACGTCGTTGGTGGTGATCGCACCGACCGAACCGTGCAGGACGTTGATCGTGACCTCGTCTGTGCTGAGGCCCAGCATGGCCTCGCGAAGAACTTCGACCGAGCCCTGGACGTCGGCTTTGATGACGACGTTGAGCTCTTTTGTGCCGCTCTCTGCAATCTGGTCGAAGAGGTTTTCGAGGGAGACCTTGCGGGTCGACGCGAAACCCTCCTCGCGCTCTTTCTGGTAACGGAAAGAGGCAACCTCGAGTGCTTTGTCTTCGCTCTCCGTGACCTGGAGTACGTCGCCAGCGTTGGGGACGCCGTCGAATCCCATGATCTCGATTGCTTCCGACGGGCCTGCGCCGGTCACCCGGCTGCCGGTCTCATCGGAAAGGGCTCGGACCCTCCCCCAGGTGGAGCCGCAGAAGAATGGGTCGCCAGTCACGAGGGTGCCCTGCTGAATGACCACGGTAGCGACGATGCCACGGCCCTTTTCTTTGCGGGCCTCGAGCACAATTCCTCGCGCTGGCCCTTCGTACGATGCGCGGAAGTCGCGCATCTCAGCGACCAAGAGGATCATCTCGAGCAGCTCCGGGATTCCGTCGCCGGTCTTTGCGGAGACCGGAACGCAGGGGATTTCTCCGCCCCAGTCCTCGACAAGGATTTCCAACTCGGCGAGCTGCTGCTTGACCCGGTCCGGCGCCGCATTCGCCTTGTCGATTTTGTTCATTGCCACCATCATCGGCACGTTGGCGGCGCGGGCGTGGTTGATGGCCTCTCGGGTCTGGGGCATCACGCCGTCGTCGGCTGCGACCACCAGAATGACGATGTCCGTGATCTGGGCGCCACGAGCCCGCATTTGGGTGAAGGCCTCGTGGCCTGGGGTATCGACAAAAACGATCACCCGGCCGTCTTCGGTCATGACTTTCGAAGCACCGACGTGCTGGGTGATTCCGCCAGCCTCTTGCTCGGCGACCCGGCTCGAACGCATCGCGTCGAGGAGAGAAGTTTTTCCATGGTCGACGTGACCCATGACGGTGACCACCGGTGGCCTCGCCTCGAGTGGTCCGGCCGCCTCTGCGGCCTCTTCGCGCTCGTACTCGACAAGTTCTTCGGCCGTCGCAACCATTGCGTCCACGCCGAGCTCGGCGCAGATTTCCTCCGCCAACTCATGCGGGAGCGCCTGGTTTGTCGTCACCATCATGCCCCGCTGAATGAGCAGTTTGAGCAGGTCCTTCGCGGTGATGTTGAGCTTCTCCGCCAGCTCTCTTGCCGTCACCATCTCGGACAGGATGATGGGTCCCTCGGGTTTCCGATCATCCTTGAACTCGATCGTCTGTGACGGTCGCGGCGGTGCCGGCCGGCGGGTCGCCTCCTGTTGTTGTTGTTGGCGGCGTGCCTTCTTGCTGAGTCTTTGGCCGGTTGGGCGATGGGACGGCCTTGACGGGGTTCGGGTCGCTCCGTCCGCCTGTCCTTTGACCTTCTGCTCTTCGAACTTGTTGAGAAGGTCGCGAATCTCCTTGGCGTCCGCAGCGGCTTTCGCCTTGCGGCTGCCCGGCCCCCTGACCCTTCCCTGGGCTCGGTCGGCCTTGCGGCGTGCCTCGGCCTGTCTCTGGTCCTTGAGCTGCTGCCGTATCTCGTCGGGGGAGAGCTGGCGAAGCGTGCGTTCGAGAGGCGTTTTTGCGCGAATGGGCTGAACGCGTTTTGGTCCGTCTTCACTTGGGGTCGGTCGTTTCGAGGTGAACTCTTCCTCTGTGACCTCGGGGGTGGGTTTCTTTTCGAACTCTTCTTCTGGTACGACTGTCGAAGTCTCGTCGGCCGTTTTGGGCTCGGGCTCGGGTTTGGGCTCGGGTTCGACGACTTCAGCCTCAGGTTCCGATTCCGCCGGTGCGACCTCTGCCTTTTCAACCTCTTTGGGTTCCGGTTCGGCTTCGACCGCAGGCTCTTCGACAACAGGCGCCACCTCGGGTTCCGTCGGTACATCCGCCGTTTCGCTTGCGACGACCTCCACCTCGGGAATTTCCTGAGGTTCTGCAGGAGCCTCCATCACAGGTTTCGCACTCTCCTCAAGTTTGTCCTTTTCGGTAAGGACCTCCTTGATTTCGCGGTCCGTTTCGATGACCTGCCGTCGTCGGCGACGGGCCAGCCGGTCCCTGGCCGATGTGGTTTGAGTTGGCTGGACTGTTTTTTCGCGCCTGACAATGACCTCTCGAGGTCTTTTCATCAGGGTTTCCCCGGTGATGATGGCCCGAACCGTGGACAGATCCAGAGTGTCCTGCTCTGAGCTGACATTTACCCCGATCGATCGGAGCTTGAAGATCAGCTCTCGTGCCGAGATACCCATCGTGTGGGCGAGATCGACCACCCGCAGCTGCTGCATTACTCCTCCTCGGACTTGGCATCGGCGTTTTCGGCCCGCGACTCATCGACTGTTTGCTGGACCATATCCAACAGTCGTTGCGCTGTGACCGGGCCGATGCCTGGGATCGTTGCGAGCTCGTCCGCATCTTTACTCAAGATGTCCTTGGCGGTGTGAATGCCGTGGCCCTCGAGCCGTTCGCGGAGTCGCTCCGTGATGTTCTCAATCTCCTCGAGGGGGATGAGCAGGTCGTAGTCGATTTCGCTGACAGTTTCGATCTCGGGAATCTCGTCTTCCTGGTCGATTCCCTCCATCTCTCTGAGCATCGATGCAAGAGCCGATGCAAGCTCGTCCTTGACTGCATCTTCGCTCTTGATCTCGATTCTGCAGCCCAAGAGCTTCGAGGCGAGGCGAACGTTCTGGCCTCTCCGGCCGATGGCGAGGGAGAGCTGCTCCGTACCGACGATGACATCGAGGACGACCTCTTTGCCCTCTTCGGTGACGGGCTGGCCGTCTTCATCGAATATCCGCTCGCCGTTCTCGTCGAGAGTGGGGACCAGCACCGGTTCTTCTCTCACCGCAACCCGGTTGATTTTGGCGGGAGCAAGGGCGTTCTGAGCGAAGGTGACCAGGTCCGAGTTCCAGGGGATGATGTCGACCTTTTCGCCTTTGAGCTCACGGGTGATTGCCTGCACGCGAGATCCCTTGAGACCGACGCATGCGCCGACGGGGTCGATATCGCGGTCTTTCGAGAAGACAGCAACCTTGGCCCGCTCGCCTGGCTCGCGAACACACAGGTGGACAACGACGGTCCTGTCGTAAATCTCTGGTACTTCCATTTCGAGCATGCGGATGAGCAGCTGCGGATCAGTTCGGGACAGAACGACCTGCGGCCGGGCTGCATCCATGGTCACCTCGACGACCACGGCCTTGACGCGATCACCCGGACTGTACCGTTCCTGTCGCACCTGGTGGCTGCGTGGAATGATGCCTTCGGTATCCCCGAGCTCGATGATGATCGCGCCGCGGTCCATGCGTTTGACGATTCCGTTGAGCATCTCGCCCACACGATCGACGTAGTTCCGATAAACGACTGCGCGTTCCGCTTCCCTGACCCTCTGGAAGAGGACCTGTCGGGCGGACTGTGCCGCGATGCGCCCGAGCTGGTCTGTGTCGAGGGAGTCGAGCCGGATCATGTCGCCGATCTCCGCAGCCGGTTCAATCTTGCGCGCCTCTTCGAGCGCCATCTCGTCCGGCTCGAGGGGTTCTTCGCCCTCCTCCTCGGCTACAAACCGAACTGCCCAGCTCTGAACCTCTCCAGTTTCCGGGTCGATCTCAGTGTGGACAGCCGGCTGCTTGTAGTGCTTGCGGGCGGCGGAAGAGATGGCCTCGGCAACGGCATCGACGAGCGAGTCAGCATCAATGTCGCGTTCCGCCGCGAGTTGATGAACGAGGGTATTGATCTCCAATTTCATCGCCGACTATTCCCTTTCTTCATGACTGCCTCCCATTC
The DNA here is from genome assembly GCA_964497785.1 of uncultured Thermoanaerobaculia bacterium. Taxonomy (GTDB): domain Bacteria; phylum Acidobacteriota; class Thermoanaerobaculia; order Thermoanaerobaculales; family Sulfomarinibacteraceae; genus CAZCEX01. Next base: position 6,546 of record CAZCEX010000075.1, read on the forward strand.
GACCTGAAGCCGAGCCTCGGAAACGTCGGCCAGAGGTAGCTCAACGATCTCTCCGCTCTCTTCATTCACCCGCACGCACCCACCGTCGAATCCGAGCAGCTCGCCGACGACATTGCTAGGTCCGCGGTAGGCCGGTGCCATGCGAACCTTGACCCGACTTCCTGCGAACTGGCTGAAATCGGATTCTGAGTATAGCTTCCGGTCCATCCCGGGGGAAGAGACCTCGAGTGTGTAGCGGTGCTGTAGCGGCTCCTCGACATCGAGAAGCGCCGACGCCTGACGTGAAACTGCTGCGCACTGATCAAGGTTGACGCCGGTAGGGCTGTCGATGACCAGTCGCAAGATCATGCGGGAGCCTGCTCCGGTGACCTCGGTCTCGAGCAACTCGAAACCCTCGGCCCCAACGAGCTTGCGCATTTCCTCTATGATCTTCTTATCTAGTTTCATGTGTTTGCCTTTGCTTGCCAGAAAAAAAGTGGGCCCGCGGGGCCCACTTTCATTCGAAAGCAGCGCGCTCTATATACCAGGGAATGGCGTTTTCTGCAAGATTTGCATCAGGGCCGAAAAGGAGAAAGAAGGAGGCGTGAGCCCCTCTAGTCGCTGATCTCGATCGTCCCGGACCGGTGCCATACGGCGAGGTACGGGGTCTGGGTCGAGCGGATCTCAGCCTTTCGGTAGCCCGCCGGCTTGGCAATCGTGCCGACCGCTCTGACGGCCTTCCTTTTGTCATAAATATTGTGACGATTCCACTCCGATTCGTTGACGACGATGAGCAGCAGTGGTGATCGGTTGACCACCTGTTCGATGCCGGGCACTTCCTTAAAATCCGCAACTGTGAAGTCCAGCAGTTGGCGCTCTCGATTGTTCCAAAGGTTCAAGAGCACGGCCAGCAGGATCAGGGAGGATGCGGCCAATAAGATGCGGATCCGCATCGTATGGTCCATCGAGCTGGACTTCTGCCCACCAGTCTTGACGTCAATCGATGGCGGCGTGGGATCCGTCGGCATTGGTATGTCGTCGGGGTGAGAGGCGATGGCATTCCAGTCATAAACGAACTGTTTGTTCTTTCCTGAACTGGGGGCGTCTGACAGTGTTGTCCCGATCAGATTCTCGACATCGACTATGGCCTTGTGAAGGTAGGTTCGGCTCGTCTGAAGTGCTTCGGTCGCTTCACGATCGCCACTCTCCCTGACCTGGCGCATCGAAACGGTCATCTCCCGACTCAGGAGATAGGCGAAGTCCCGGTCCCTGGTCAGCCTTTTCTTGTGGCGCTCGGCAGCGAGGTCATTGTCTTTTTCCAGTCTTCGCAAGGAAGCGATCATCCTGATTTGCAGGCCGAGGCTGTCGATTAGCATGCATTCTTGTGCCCCGTACTCCTCAATGTTTCCGGAGAAAGTGAACATCAGCTGCTGTTCCTGCGGCGAGAGCAGGACCCGGTATTGGCCCATCAGCAGCGAGATCGAGTGATCCTTGACGCCGTTATTGGTGATGCGCTCGGTGAGCTTCTTTAGGTAGGGGAGGGTCTCTTTCCGCCAAGGCGCCCGATAGGGCCGTGTCGAGACGTCTCGCCGGCCGGTGGATGCACTGCCTTTACCGATCTTCTGATCGACTGCTGGTGTTCGGTCGTCTCTTTCGGCCGGGTCTGAAGAGGGGCTCGCATGTGGGTGGAGCCGATCGTCATTTGCGCTCACGACGACCAACTCAGCCCGCGACAGCAGCTCAAACCTATGGTGTTTGCCGTTCGCATTGATCGTCCAGTTTCACGCAGGCCGCCGCCAGGTCATTCGCTCTGCGTGCCGTCAGGCCATTGCAGCAGGTTGCTGTCCACAAAGACGATGTCATCGCTGTGGCGGCTGATGGGACCTGGGATGTAGGGGGGGTCCGGCTCGCGGTCGCTGCCGTAGCAGATGATCGTGTAAACGATTCCGGTCGAGCTGGTCTGGTAAATGTAGGAGCTGCCCCACCCATCCTTCTTTGGAAGAGGTCCAAGATGCGGCTCAAGGCCGATGTGCTCAGAATTGCCGATTCGTGGGTAGAAGAGGTTGTCGTTTTGGTAGACCGCCAAAGCGGTGGCCACGGTACGCAGGTCGGAAAGCGATTTTTTCTGCCTGGCCATGTGAATTGCCTGGAGGAGGTTTGGTATCGCGACCGCAGCAATGATCCCGATGATGGCGACGACGATCAAGAGTTCGATGAGCGTGAATCCACGATTCGAATTTTTTGGAGACGATCGCATGACTGCTTCCTCCTTGGTTGACTACGACCACCCGCTGGGGCGACCGAACAGAGTGGCCCATAAAATCAGCTGCGTACGATTCTATACTGGCGACTGTGGTTGGTGCAAGAACTACGGAGGGTTCTACAATATTCGAGTGAGTTGGATTAATCAGACCATCGTCGATCGCGGCGGCGCGATACCGTTCGCGGAGTATATGGACCTTGCGCTGTACCACCCCCAGCGGGGCTATTACTCCCAATCAACCGCGCGCTACGGGCGCGCGGGCGACTTCCTGACTGCTCCGACAGCCTCTCCCTGGTACAGCAGAGTTTTTGCAGGGATTCTCGAGCGTTTGGCCGGACGCTGTGGATCGATGGTTCTCGTCGATCTGGCTGCCGGGGATGGTTCTTTCCTCGAGGCCACACTGGCGGCTCTTGGAGAGGGCTGGAACAGTGTGATCAAGCGGGTCGTGGCCGTCGAGCAGAGTGAAGCGATGCGAAGGTGTTCTGAGAACCGCATCGGGGCGGTGTCGGTGGTACATGCTGCGAAACTCGCTGATGTGGGGCGGCCGCAGGGAACGGTCGTCTTGCATGCCTCCGAGCTTTACGACGCGCTGCCAGTTGACCGGGTCATCGGTGGCGAGAATGGTCTGGTTGAGTTCTGGGTGGCCGTCGACGGAGGCAAGCTGGTTTGGGAGCAGAGGCCGGCGCGTGCCGAGGTGAAGGCCTATTTCGACGGGCATGGCGTGGCTCTCGCAGAGGGCCAAGTCGCGGAGTCGTCGCGTGCAGCCGCCAGCCTGCACAGCCATCACCTTGAGTGGGCAGGCAGGGACGCGCTTGCGTTCGTGCTCGACTACGGCTATGGCTCCGTCCGGCTTTACGACCCCAGGGGGCGGGCTCAGGGTTCCTTGACGTGCTACCACCGCCATGAGATGAGCCGCGATCCACTGGTCTGTCCGGGAGAACAGGACCTGACCGCCCACGTCAACTGGGACGACCTCCGCAATTCCGCCCTTTCGCTGGGCTGGAAGGAAAATGCGCTCTGGCCGCTGGCCGAGTTCCTGGTGCGATCTGGTTTGGCCGATGTCGTCGACGACCACGGACTCGGAATGGAAGCCGAGCTCGATGCGGCGACGTATGGCGCCCGTCAGGAAATCAAGCGGCTTCTCGATCCGGAGGGCATGGGGGCCGACCTCAAGGTCCTGATACAGGGGAAAGGCCCGATCGCCCGGGTTGCGGCTGAGGTGTTCGGGTTGTAGCGCTCGGTTCGATGCAACCCTCGTTCCACCTGTAGCGCCTCCGATCCGGGAAGCACCAGTCGAGATCGGCATTGTCCCCGAGATCGAGCGCGAAGAGGGGAGAATCGTCGGTATTCGGGTCAACCCAGGGCGTTGCGTGTGCCCACCCGCGCCAGTCATCTTCGGGGAGGAGGACGATTGAGCACGGTGGCAGGTCTTTGATTGCAGCATTGGAGGCGCCGTCAACGTCGTTGTAGCCTCGGTATCGATCAATCCGGGGGAGTATCGCGACGGCGGCCGAAATAATAAGGATGACGAGGACGAGGCCCGCCACCGGGCGTCGTCGGTATTCGAGATTGGCCAGGCGGGCGACCCCACACGCCGTCAAGACCCACAGCGGGGCACAGGCCGCGAAGGCGTAGCGCGGTCCAAAACCGTGCAGCCCATGTGCCCGGGCGATGACGTTTGCCGAAACGACGCTGACCGAGACAGCGAGCAGGATCTTTTCCTGCCGGGTGGCGCTGCCAAAAAGGAATGGCACTGCGATGAAGGCGAGAGGAAGGACGAGAGCGACGGTCTTGGGCAGCCACGGCCAGCCCCAACCGTGGAGCAGAGGGACGAGGGACGCAAGGATGGCGTCGACGTTGCGGATCCCAAACATCAGATGGTCTGGGGAGACCATGGGCGCTTGGGCAAGAGAGTAGGGGAAGCTCAATGGAGATCCGGTCAGGAAGGTATTTGCGGTCAGCGCAGGTGCGACGCCGGCGATGGCGCCGGCAAGAAAAAGAAGGAGGTCGCGCGTCGGTCTCCGGCCAACGGCCACCGCGTGAAGGAGGACACAACCCAGGGGAGCTGTGAATGCCATGGAGGTGAGGGGTCTGACCGCAAATGCGGCTCCGAAAAACAAACCGGTGATCAATAATCGAAATCGCGAACAATTTCGGTCACCGGCAATGAACAGAGTGAGGCCAGCGAGCAGGAGGGTTGCGCTGCCGGCATGGGGCATGGTCGAGGAGAAAAGAAGGGTCGCGAGGGGAGAGGTCGAGGCGAGCAGGGCAGCGCCAACCCCGGCCCAACGGCCGGCGAGCCGACAGCCGAGCAGCCCGACCAGGATCACGAAGGCGAAGCGAAGAGCCGAAGGAACGAGCCAGGCGACGTCGAGCGCGACCCCTGGGACGAGGATCAGCGGCCAGGCCGGAGGGTAGTGGCCGATCCATCGGTCGCCGCGAAAATAGGTGAAGGGAATTTCGAAGTGCTCGGAGCACAAGGGTCTCGGCCCGGTGAGCCCGCCGGACAGGATCCACTCGGATTGCAGGCGATAGACGACCTCGTCCGGCTGGTGAGGCAGACCCTCGAGCACGTCGCTTGCCGTCCAGGCGGAGGTCGCCGCAGCCGCTGCCGCCACCAGGACAATCATGCTGAGTTCGAGACGCCCCGGGCGTTGAACCCTGGGAAAAGGCGAAGACGGGCGAGATCTCGAGGAGCATACCGACCACAGGGCGATGAGCAGGGACCCGCCCCCGATGGCTCTCAGCACGGTCGCGGCAATCGCCGCCAGTCGATCACCAGGCATAGGATCCAGCGAACCGGAAACGATCACACCACCGTCGTCGTCGAGGATGTGGAGATCGTTGTTGAGGAGACCGCGGCGAAAGCTGCACCTGATCCCTGGTGAACCCTCGAGGCGAATCGTCGTGTGCTGGTGGTATCGGCCGGAAAATGACCCTTCGATCGAAAAGTCGGCGCCGAGGTCTGCCTCGGCGGAAAAGACCTCGGTCTCGGGAACCGCTGCATCGACCCACCAGTCACCCACCGCCTCGCGATCGTTGTTGAATCGGAATAATCTTCTCCCGACCGGCCAGTGTCTCACCCGGCCATCCCCGGTCCTTGATTTCAGGGAGCGGGCGCCGGTCGGGAAGAGCCCTTCGTGGGTGGTGATGGCGAATGCCGTGACATCTGCGACGGTCGCCGCGGTCGACATGGTGGTGCCGGCCACGCTCCAGGTGATCTTGCCTGGCAGCACGTCGATCACGACCGCCGTTTCGAGATCGAGCGCCGATGCTGCCATCAACGCGCCGGTCGACAGGAGTGCGAATCGAAGAGCCCGGGAAGCGCGCGTTGAAATCACGACGCTCCGTTTGCCACCCGGTCTGTAGCCGG
>CAZCEX010000076.1:0-12101 GCA_964497785.1 uncultured Thermoanaerobaculia bacterium
CGTTGGCGACTGGGTCGTGAACCGAACGCCGATGTCGCGAGAGATCTGACCGAGCCAGACGTACGTCCCCTTGTAGGTCACCGGCGCAACCCACAGACGCAGGTGGTTGCGCTCGTCGACCGTGGCCCGGGCCTTCTGCAGGGCGATGTCCTGCGGACGATCGAAGACATAAAGGGCGCTCACCGGCGAGTTCAGGTACTGCTTTTTGAAAACCGACGACTTGATCGTTTTCCATGTCGCCCCGCCCGACATGGTTTCCGTGACGTGCCACCCCGCCCTCACAAACGCCGGCCAGACCGCATCGTCCGTGCCGATGACAACAATGTTGAGCGGGTCGCCTGTTTTGTCCTGCTTGATGTTCGTCACCGTCGCCGGCTGCTCTTCGATCCATCGACGCAAACCCTGCTCGTCGACGTCGATCAGAGCGTCATAGAGATTTTCGAAATCCACCTGCTCGTAGTCGGTCGAAAGACCCGGCACATGGACCATGAGGTCGAATGAACTGAGCTGTCCCTCGTCCGAGACCAGCTCGACCATCACCCGCCGTGCCCCGAGCTTTTGGTTGGCGAATACGTAGCCTGAGATCGTTTCTCCGGCGGGCAGATGAAACGGCATGGCAGAGCTGTGCAGAGCGATCTCCATGTCGAGGCGCGCTGATTTCGTATACTTCGAACGGCCGATCCAGGCGACCTCCATAGCCGAAAAGTAATCGGGATCGAGACTGTGGGACAGGAACCAGTAGTCGTGGTCACCCTCGTTGACGACCTCGATCCAGACCGGCTGAATGCGCTTCTTCCCCATCTTGAAACCGAACAGCTCGCGGGCTTCGTCCGGGCTCGGCACGGCTACCGACACCGTGATCTCGCCCTGGCGCTGTTGCACCGCGCGATCGAGAAACCCCACGTCCTCGGCCGGCACCGGAGAGTAAACCCTCGTTGTCGCGCAGGCGGTGAGAAGAACTGCCAGCGCACTCACCCCGAAGACACGTTTCATAACCACGTTCATTGGCCTTCCCCCAAACCGAGACTAACCCAGTCTAGCGCGCATCAAACCTGTCTCGTTGAGGCAGGTTGGTCGTGAGTGGCGATCAGAAGGCGATATCCGGCAATTGAAACGCAAAGGCGCAAAGAGCGCAAAGTTTCAATTCATTGGTTTTAGGAGCTACTTCGCGATCTTCGCGTCTTGGCGTTTCAGATTCACGCCGCTGCGGTGGAAAAAAAAGAGTCGTGGGGACACGCTTGATGCGGGCGAGCGGCCTCACCAGAGTTCCTCTCGGTCACCGACATAGACCGCTCCCGGTTCGATCACCGGGCCATCCGGCAGGTACTCGAGGCAGTGGGCCATCCACCCGGTCTGGATGGCGAGACAGAAAGGGATCGGGAACGCTGTGGCCGGCAAGCCGATCGGGTGGTAGATCAGGCCGGTGATACTGTCAACATTGGCGAAAATCCCCTTGGCTCCAAGGCTACTCTCCACCTCGTCGCGAAGACTCTCGTAAACACGCCACCGGTCGTCCATACCGGAAGCCTCGAGCAGAAACCGAGCGTGAGACTCGAGCGCCGTCACGCGCGGGTCTGTGCATTTGTAGACACGGTGACCAAAACCGGGGAAACGGTAGCGGCGATCGACCGCCCCCCTCGCCCACTCTCGTGCTGCCTCCGGACTGTCCAGCCCTTGCATCATCTCGAAGCTCAGCTGGTTGGCGCCGCCGTGACGCGCCCCGGAGAGCGCCCCCATGCCTGCAAGCACCGCCGAACCCAGGTCGGCGCCGGTCGAGATCACCGACAGCGCCGCAAAGCACGCCGCGTGGAGCCCGTGTTCGGCCTGAACGACCAGGCTGGTATCGAAAGCTCGCACCTCCTGCGGGCTCGCCTCCCGCCCGAGGGTCTGCCACAGGAAGTTGGCCGAGTAGCCGAGGTCATCGCGAGCAGCCACTGGCACGTCACCCTGAAGGTGACGAATGGCGGCGGCTGCCAGAGCAGCAGTCCACGAAAGAATGCGTGCGGGTCTGCGCCACTGTGCATCGGGGGCGGTATTCTCCGGCTCGGGAATATGGCAGGCGGCCACCGTCAGCACAGTACGGTACTGCGCCAGGGGATGGGCGGTCGACGGCACCAGGGCGAGAGCCTCGAGGGCGGCCTGCGGCGGGTCTCGCCACCTTCCGAGCTCTTCCTTCCACTCACGGAGTTGATACTCATCCGCCAGCTCACCGAAAAGAACGAGGTACGTGACCTCTTCAAACGAGCAGTAGCGTGCCAGCTCATCGATCGAATATCCCCGATAGAACAGACGGCCCCGAGCGCCGTCGATGGCGCCGATCCTCGTATCACCGGCTATCAGGCCCTCGAGCCCACGATCGTAGGTCTGGCGCGACGGAACTGTTCCCGACCCGATCATGATTTCATCACCCTCAGGTCGAGCGTTCTTTCGGGTTCACCGCAATACCGTGCCAGCGGCCGAAACAGTCGAATGGTACCGAGTGCCTCGCGCACAAAGGCCGCCAGACCCGCCATGCGCGCCGCCGCGACCATGATCGGCACCTCGGCGGGCTCGGCGCCGAGAAGATGGAATACCGGGGCGCCGTAGAGATTGAGGTTTACGTGCACACCCTTGCTCGCCAACGCACGGGTTGCGGCTGCCTCGACGCCGCGCACGGTAGCAAACAGCTCGCTCTTCCCCGCTCGCCGAGCGAGGGCGGCGAGGGCCTTCCGAAGTACAACGACCCGGGGATCGGGCATCGCCAACGTGCGGTGGCCGAAACCGGCGATCGTCTCACCTCGGCCAAGCGCCGCTCGAACCCAACTTTCCGCGTCTCGGCCACCGGCGAGCGGCAGGACCTGATCGAGCACCCTTTCGGTAGCGCCGCCGGTGCGCGGGCCACGCAGGGCCGACAAGCCTGCAACCACGTTGGCATAGGGGTCAGCGAGACAGGATGCGACGATCATCGACGTGAAGGTCGGCGCGTCGAGCCCATGCGCAGCAAACATCACCCACGCGAGATCGAGGGCCCGCACCTCGTACTCCTCAGGCAATCGGTCGAGCAGGCTTGACAGCACACCCTCAGCAAGGCTTTGACCCGGCTCCGGAGTCAGGGGAGACCAGCCGCGTCTCAGCCGAGCAATGGCGCCAACGAGAGCCATGACCTGGCCGACGATGCGCAGCTCTCTCCAGTGCCACTCGCCCGCAAGATCGTCAACCGCCGACAGCTCATGGCACCCTAGAGCAGAGACACCCGCACGAAGCAACCGAGTCGGGTGTGTTTCGGGGTCCATTGCGGCGATCAGCGCCACGACATCTTCCGGAAGCTCGCGACTGGCTCGCAGGGAGGTTCTGAAGGTCGCGAAACCCTCAGGGTCGTTCTCTGCTTTCACTCCGTTGATGAGCAGATAGGCCACCTCTTCGTATCCGACCGAGAATGCAAGATCCTCGATGGCGACACCCCGGTACGCCAGGGTCCCACTCGAAGGATCGAGCCAGACGACCTTCGTCGTTTCCGCAATCACCCCTTCGAGGCCTGGACCGACCTCCGATGTCACCGGCCATTCGACATCGGCCGCTCGCCAGTCGAACTCCGGTGAAAGGCTGTCGAACGTCGTTCCCATAGAGGCTACGGTAACAGAAGCGAACGCCAAAGAAACTCCGACCCCGGCCCTCGTATGCCGGTACAATCGACCCTTCGGAGGAACCATGATCACGATCGAGAGACTGCGCAAGGCTTATGGCGACATTGTCGCCGTCGACGGAATCGATCTCGAGGTAAACGACGGCGAGATCTTTGGCCTTCTCGGACCGAACGGCGCTGGAAAGACCACGACCATCTCGATGATTTCCGGCGTCATGCGCCCCGACAGTGGGCGCGTGCTCGTCGACGAGCGCGACATCTGGGTCGAACCAAAAAAGGTTAAGTCCCAGCTCGGTGTCGTGCCCCAGGAGATCGCCCTCTACGAGGACCTGGGCGCCCGTGACAACTTGCGGTTCTGGGGCGCGTTGCACGGGTTGCGCGGCCCCGATCTCAGGCAGAAGACTGACGATGCCCTGAGCATCGTCGGCCTTGCGGACCGCGCCACCGACAAGGTCAAGACCTTCTCCGGGGGTATGAAACGACGCCTCAACCTGTGCATGGGCCTGCTCCACCGGCCCAAGTTCCTGCTGCTCGATGAACCGACCGTCGGCATCGACCCCCAGGCTCGTCTGACCATCCTCGAGATCGTGCGCGAGGTCGCCCGAGCCGGCACTACCGTGCTCTATACCACCCACTACATGGAGGAGGCACAGGACCTGTGCAACCGGATCGCGATCATCGATCACGGACGAATCCTGACCGTCGGCACCCTCGAGGAGCTAACGAGGCAGACCGGCGAGGGCGAGGTCATGAAGCTCGTCGGGGGCTTTGACGAGGGTGGAGCCACCAGGGTCCTGGGGCAGATCCCCGGCATTCGGATCATGCGGGTGGCCGCCGGAAACGCCGTCGTCGGCATCGAGGCTGACGGCCCGGGGCTCATGCAAACCCTGCCGAAGGTCCTCGAATCGGATCTCGAGATCAACGACGTTTCTATCCAGAAACCCAGCCTGCAGAGTGTCTTCATCGCACTGACCGGCAGGGAGCTGCGCGACTGATGGCCGCCGCGCTGCAGATTCTCCTCAAGGACCTCCGCCGCATGGTGCAAAATCCAATGCGGACCGCCCTGCTCTTCGCCATGCCGTTGATGCTCGCCGGGATCTTCGTCCTCGTTTTCGGCGGCGACGGGCCCGAAAAGATCACCATTCGGGTTCTCGTATTCGACGAAGACAACAGCCTTCTGTCTCGCCTGCTGGCCGGTGCCGGCGGCAGCCCGGAGATGGATGAACGCCTCGACCTCGTTGCGGTCGGCCCGGAGGGTTTCGAAATGATGGAACAGGGTGAAGCATCGGCCCTCGTGCATGTGCCGAAGGGATTCACCCGCGCCTACCTCCGAGGTGAAACCGCCACGATCAACGTGCTCAAAAACCCGGCGCAGAGGTTTCTACCCCAGCTCGTCGAGGAGGGCGTCGGCATCCTGGCCGAGGCCGGATCCGAAGCCAGCAAGATCTTCAGGCCGGAACTCGCGACTCTCGAGAAGCTCATGGCCGACGATGCTTTCCCCTCCGATCTCGTCATCGGCGCTATGGCCGCCGGTATCAGCGGCAAGCTCCGCGGCTTCGAAAAGTGGCTCTTCCCGCCGGTGATCGACCTCGAGCCATCAACGGTCAGCACGGTAGAAAACGGACCGGATCGAACGGCCGGGATACTGGCGGTGGTCCTGCCGGGCCTCGCAATGATGGGCGTGCTGTTCCTCGCCCAGAGCGCATCCAGGGACATTTTGGAGGACCGCGAACGCGGACGCCTGAGGCACCTGCTCACCGCCCCCGTAACGCCCTTCGACTATCTGGCGGGCAAGTGTCTGTCTGTGCTCGTCATAACGGTGAGCGGATTCCTCTTCCTCGTGACAGTGGGCGCCTTGGCCGGTGTCGATTGGGGGCCGCCGTTGACCTCCGGGCTGCTCGTCCTCGCGGCATCGCTTGGCGCATCCGGCACCCTCGTTCTGATCGTCAGCATTGCCGGGAGCGAACGCCAGATGGACGCCATCTCGACCATCGTGATCATCGTCTGGAGCATGCTCGGCGGCGCCTTCATTCCCCTCTCTCAGATGCCTGCGTTCCTCAAACCGATCTCGAGCTCGACTCTGGTGTACTGGGCGGTCGACGGTTTTTCCAAGGCCATTCACGAGGGGGCGCGGGTCGGCGACGTGCTCACCAACCTGTTGGTGCTCTCTTTGGCAGGAGGGGTTTTCTTGATCCTCGGCGCCGCGATCCTGGGGCGGAAAATGGCCAGGGGAGTGCTGTGATGCGCGCCGCGTTGATCATCGCCCTACACGACCTCACACTCACGCTCCGCGACCGGTCCGCAGTGCTGTGGATGTTCGCCTTGCCGATTGTATTCGCGACCTTTTTCGGCCTCGTCATGGGTGGCGAGAGCGGAGCACCGGCAGATGGCACGGTACGCCTCACCGTGGTCGACCTCGACGACAGCGATCTGTCGCGGACCTTGTTGGGGCATCTCGACGACGAACGCCTCGAGGTTGTCCAGATCACGGCCGCCGACCGATCGTCGGCAGAAGACGCGGTGCGAACTCTCGTCATCCCGGTGGATTTCGAAACCAAGGTTCTGGCCGGTGAACAGGCGGTCTTGCGCCTGGAAAAAGAGCCAGACACCTCCATGGAGGCTGCCCTGGTGGCACAGGCCCGTATCGTTCGAGCCTCGACCAGGATCATCGGAGAGCTGATTCGAGCCGAATCGGGAGTCGAGCCGGGACAAGGGTCGGAGCGGCCCCTGGTCACCGTCACAACGGACTTTGCCGGCCGCCGCGATACGGCCCCCTCAGGCTTTTCCCAGTCGGTACCGGGAAACACCGTCATGTTCGTTCTGCTCGTGACCCTGACCTATGGCGCCGCCAGCATCGCATCTGAGCGCTCCTTGGGATTGCTCCGCCGTCTGGTGACTGCACCGGTCTCCCGAGCGGAGATCATATTCGGCAAGATCCTCGGCCGATTCGTCGTCGCCGGCTCTCAAATCGTTGTGCTCGTCGGTGTCGCCGCTGTAGCCAGGGTTACCGGCCTGCTCGACATGGGCGGTAGTTTGCCGGTGATTCTGCTGGTCCTGCTCGTGTACGGCGCCTGCGTGGCCCCGCTGGGAGTCGCCTTCGGAGCGTGGTTCAAGGACCCGGATCGCGCTTCGAGCATGGGCGTCATCGCCACCATGGCCATGGCGGCGTTCGGCGGTTGTTGGTGGCCACTCGAGTTTGTTTCAAAACCACTGCAGCTGTTCGCCCTGTTTTTTCCGACCGGGTGGGCCATGAAGGCGATGCACGGCCTGATTTCTTTCGACCACAGCGTCGTAGAGATTGCCCCGTCGTTACTGGCACTGACCGCTTTCGGTCTATTCTTCACCACGCTCGCAGTCAGGTCACTGCGGGCCGATTGAAATCACAGCCCAATCAGGGAATTCGGCCGGGTCGATGGCGAAGATAGCCGTGCCGACGGTAAAAAAAACGAGGGTGATCAGCGCGACGCCAATGAGGTTGAGCAGGAGGCCCACCCTGACCATCTCGATGATCCTGACTCGACCGCTTCCAAAGACGATGGCGTTGGGTGGCGTGGCGACAGGCATCATGAAGGCGCACGAGGCCGACAGAGTGGCGGGGATCATGAGCAGGAGTGGATTGGTCCGCATCGCGACGGCGACCGCTGCGAGAACCGGCAGGATCATTTCCGTCGTCGCGGTGTTCGACGTCAGCTCCGTCAGAAAGGTCAGGCTGCCGCATATGGCGGCCACCGCAAGGACAGGCGGTACCCCCGCAAGCCCCGCGAGCTGGTTGCCGATCACTGACGACAGGCCCGTGACCTGAAAACCCTTGGCGAGGGCGAAACCCCCTCCGAAGAGCAGGACGATGTTCCACGGGATGTCCCTGAAGACCTCGGGCCCCATCAGAGTCCGGGCCCCCACTCCACGGCTTCGGGTCGGAATCAGGAACAGCAACAGTGCCATTCCGACAGCAACGGTGGCATCGTCGATGAGCCCTGGGAAAGGCAGCAGCCGCGACCAGCCGGGCAGGGTCAGCAGACCGAGTTGAAGATCCTGGCGAAAAACCCAGAGAAAAGCCGTGAGCAAAAAGACCGTGAGCACCGCCTTCTCTTCGAATCTGATCCGGCCAAGGGCGTTGTGCTCCTTTTCGACGACGTCGGGATCAATCACCAGCTCTCGGGGAAAGCGGAAGAAGACCCTGGTGAGCAGTAGCCAAACCAGGGCGAGCATGACGAGGGTGAGTGGCAGGGCCATCAGGAACCACTGCCCGAAAGAAATCGGTGGCGCCTCTGGGAAGGTGATCTCGAAGATGCGCGAGAAGCTGAGGTTGGGCGGCGTTCCGACGAGCGTCGCGATACCGCCAACTGAACAGGCGTATGCGATGCCGAGCAGGAGCGCCACCGTGAACCTATGGGTCACCTCGGCGCCGAATCTTCCCTCAAGCCGGAGAATGATCGCCAATGCCATAGGCACCATCATGATGGCGGTCGCGGTATTGGAGATCCACATCGACAGGAAGGCCGCCGCCACCATGAAGCCGAGCACGATCCGCGACGGGCCGCCACCAATGAGGCGGATGATCCACAAGGCGATGCGTTTGTGCAGGTGCCATCGCTGCATGGTCAAGGCGATCATGAATCCGCCGATGAAAAGAAAGATCGTACTGTTGACGTAGACCGGCGCCACCTCCTTGCCCTTCATGATGCCAAGCAGCGGAAAAAGCACCAGCGGCAGCAGGGCGGTCGCCGACAGGGGGACCGCCTCGGTGATCCACCAGGTGGCCATGAGAGCGGCGACGGCCGCCATACGCGTCACCACCAGGCTGTCGGGCTCCACATCGATCAGAAGCAGCACCCCAAACAACACCGGACCCAGGCCGAGGCCGATCTTCTGCGTCAGCGTCGCTCGTGCAAACCCGGATTCGTCAGACACCCGGCGATTCTATCGCAACACGGTGGTCCAGGAGGCCGCGGCCACGGCTTCGGTCACGGGCTCCCACCAACAGACGAGGACCACCGGTTCAGGTTGCCGAGTTCGAAATCGTCCGCGAACAAAGATTCGCTCCGGATTTCGACATCGTCAACAAGCCACGCTCCGCTCGAACCCGGAATGAACGCATAGACCCCGAACTGCAGGTTGTTGTCGTCGGTGGGCACCGCGAACCAGGAGGTGCACCCAGATCCCCAGGTCGTGGAAACATCAACGAAGGTCTTCGAGTCTGGAATTTCGCCGAACTCGTTGAGCATTCTGACCGTGCCCCAGGCCGCATACAGGGGGTCCCGGTCGGAGGTGCGGTACTTGAAACAAACCTGGTACTGCTCTCCCCCTCTGATGGCCAACTGCCGATTGCGCAGCGACCAGTCGTCGTCCAGCGGCTGGCTCGGCTCGCGATATACGACTCCGGCCCAGTCTGGCTCTGTGTCCGAGTCGATACCGTTGGGCCAGATCCGCGCCCGCGCGCCGGTATTGTGGTTGCGCCACATGAATCGTTTGTCATGGCTGTCAAAACCCATGACCGCGCCGTGCTCAATCAGGCTCACGGCGGTGACGTAGACCAACGCGTCACCCTGTACAAAGATCCGCAGGTCGGCGCCAGGTGACGCCCACAGCCGCGCGACATTGGTATACCAGGTATCGATGATCGGGTCGAAGTCCTTGCAGTCCAACACCGTTCCTTCGAGGCACACCCGCAACGGGTATGGAAACACGCTCCCATCAAAGTAGGTCGTGACACTGACGTCATAGTAGCGATTTGGGGGCAGATTCAACCGCTCGTGGGAGAGCACCGGCAGGTAGGCCATTTCGTCGAGACCACGGGTGTCGACCGTGGCGATTCCCGTCGCTGCGTCGGAAGTATCGAACGTCACCCCGGGGTCCAGGTCCTTCGTCCACAAGGCGTTGCGGCGCAACGACTCGAAGCCGAGCCAGTACCACTGACGGGGATTCTCGCCACTGACCAGCTCTGCGGCATGTTGAACATCGAGCAGGCCGTCCTCGGAACTGTTGACGTAATCGATGTAGCCGTCGAACTGCGAAGGGTTCGCCACCCCCAGGCTCTGCAGCAGGTTCACATTCAGTTGGTCGACGAGGCACGACTGGCAGCAGGTCGGGCAGGTGAGGTCCGGGTCGGTAAAACCCCAGAAGAGATGGTTGACAACTGCGAGACCACCCCGGCCTCTGCCGTCCGACGAACCCACGGACTGCGGCCCGATGATGTAGCGGTGATTCGCGCTGTTGAACTGCCCAGAGCCACTGGAGCCCCCGTTCGTCCACAAATCGGTGCCGGCGGCAACCGACCTGGTCGCTCGTCGCTCACACACGCCAACGGTGCACGCGACACCGCATGCCCCCGTGTCACAGTTTGAGGTGCACGCGGCGCCGGTATTGCAGCAGCTGTTGCCACATCGGTAGTCTGTCGCGACGTTGAGATTGGGGCTCCCCCAGTGGGTCGGGCCCGCGGTTTCCGTAATCATCCCCTCCGAGTAGATGGAGTGCCAACCACCCCCGATGTCGTCGATCGGGTTCATCCACACGCTATAGACGGGTTTGCCATTGGTGAGCAAAGCGGCCGAAGCTTCGTGGTCGAGCTCACCGGTCAATGGATCTACGACGATGTCGAGGTCGGCGTAGCCGAACTTGTCGCCCGGACTCTCCCCATCGGCATTCGCGCCACACCAGAAGGCATTGAAGTCCATGTCTCCGAAGGTGTGAACGAGATATTGGCATAAGAAGGACTCCGTCCTCTGCGTTGCAGCCGCGGTGTAAAGGCGGAAGGTCGCATTTCGGTTTCCCATGCCGCAATGCCCGGCTGTCAGCATCACGTTGGGCCCGATCATCGTCCCGGTGCACCCACCGACATCGACAGCCGAGTAGCTGCGCATGGCGACGTCCGGGTCGTCGTAGTGGAAATAGACCCGCTCGGCAACGCCGAAGGGTTGTTCGGTCGCGATCTTGGCGACCAGATCCGGTGGTTTGATGCGAGGAATCCAGTCGCAGTTCTGGAGGCTGACCGGAAGCGCCGACCCGGAGACGGCTGAAACACCCTTATCAGATTTTTCCTTGTCGCCCGGTGCGACCTCACCTGCCGTCATTCCGGTGGTGGCGCCCATGCCTGCGATCGACAACCCGAGTAAACCAGCAACAACGACCCGCTGAACTTTCCCACTATTCATCGCTCGCCCCCTTTGGACAAAATCATCGCCCACAGACAGAACGATCGCTGACCTTGCTTTCCCTCTCGCCGGCGGGCCGTGGCTCAGACCTGCTGCTGTCTGTCTGGGTAGATACAGTAGTGTTCGAACCACCGTTGAAAGTCGACCACAACGTCGTCATAGCGGTGCTTGATGGACTCGTACATCTGAGCGTTCCTGATCGCCAGTGCACACTGCTCGCCGATCGAGGTCAGGAGGTAGATTTCGTCTTCTGAAAACTCGTACGGAAGGTAGGTGTAAACACACAACACCCCCACTGCCTGGTTGCGGCTCAAGAGCGGCACGTACAACATCGACGAGACGCCTTCTGCGGCGAGCTCCTGGAAGTAAGGCACATCGACGGCGTGTGGTGCATCGATCACCGGCACACACTCCCCTTTGAGCGCCTTCTGAGCGCGCGGACCTGGGTCCTCCCTGATCTTCGCGAGCAAGCCCTCGCCGACGCCGAAAGCGGCGCCGAGCTCGAGAGCACCGCCCTCCCCGTGACATAGGTGTAAGGTGCAACCCTTGCACCGAAGGTCCTCGCTCACGACCCGAACGATCGCCTGCAGAACCTGGCTCAGCTCCAACGAAGTCCGGATGACCTCGGTGACATGCGCGAGGATTCCGTGAAACATCGAGTGCACGATGGCGCTCGCACAGAATGAGGCGGCAACCTCGATGATTTCGCGTTCCTGAGAGGAGAACTTCTTTGGCTCTGCCGTAAAGAGACGCATCATACCGATCACCTGGCCCCGGGTTCTGAGAGGCACGGTGAGAAGAGACGCGAGGCCCTCCTGCGCACACTCGAGCGGGTACTGCATGCGGGGGTCCGTCGTACAGTCGAACACCTCCACCGTCCTTCCTTTCAGGGCCTCGGCAACGCTCCGTTCAGCATCTACCGGCCCCTTCGCCAGGAAGGTCTCGCTCAGTCCGTACGAGGCGACGTGCTCGAGGACTTTCTGGTCCCTGCTGAGCAGTCTGAAGTGGCATCCTCTGAGCTGGAGGTATTCGGCCAGGGCCTTGGCAACCTGTTCGAGCAATTCGACCGTGGACAGTGGTGAGTTGTATGCATCGCCGATCTTCTCAAAGATACCGAGGCACTCTCGACATTTCATCCCAGCCCCTTTCGTCGTGGAGAAGGAAGCAGGTCGCCCGTCACTCCGGCTGCTGCTAGCGCTTGCGCCTCCTCCGATACCCTGTCATCTTCGCATTACTACAATTGAATATACCCTAGATTGAGCGATTCTTACCGGCGATCTGCACCAAGCTCTTGCGCTCTGGATACTTGCAAAAAGCCTCGACAGACC
>CAZCEX010000077.1:0-12091 GCA_964497785.1 uncultured Thermoanaerobaculia bacterium
GCTGCCACTCACGATCAACCTGACTCAACGGGACAGGCTTGAATCGGAAAAAAGGGGGCGGGTTGCCCCGCCCCCTCGACGATGGTTGATGATTTATCTGTTTGCGACGAATACCGCGTCGCCGGTCAGATTGTCGACGACTGAAGCGTAGGCAAAGAAGCGCCCTCCCGGCGTGTCGGTCCAGACAACAGCATATGCGACATCGACGTTGCTGTCGGTCACGCTCGAGAAAGCATTGGTCACCTGGTGCTGCTCGAGCGAGGCGAGTTCGACCTCGATCGACCCGAGGAATTGGTCGTCAGCACGGTAGAGGTCCGCGATCACGGTGATTCCCGCCATTCCGG
The DNA here is from genome assembly GCA_964497785.1 of uncultured Thermoanaerobaculia bacterium. GTDB lineage: Bacteria > Acidobacteriota > Thermoanaerobaculia > Thermoanaerobaculales > Sulfomarinibacteraceae > CAZCEX01. The sequence goes on from CAZCEX010000077.1 coordinate 345, forward strand.
GATTGAGGAAGCCGAGGTTGGTACGGAACCCGGCATTGTTTGCTTCAGAATATGAAAGCTGAATGAGGCGGCCGGTTTCGCCATAGGACACCGCATCTTCGGCGGAGTGGGCCGGAATCGCCTGCCCGTAGCTACCCGCCGCGCTTCTGGTGAAGGTGCGACTTGTCACCAGCACATCGTCGTTGTCGACGAGCACGCGCAGGGCGCCGCTGCCTTCGAAAGCGAACAGGGAGTCGAACGCGTTCTCGTAGCGCATGCTGTGCTGCGGGGCAAGCTCGAAGGTTTTGCTTTCGGGCGAGGTGTTCGCCTGTCCCGACTCGAGCAGCTGTACGGTGAAGGTCGTCGGAATCGAGCCGCCGTTGTGGACCTCGAGGTCAGTCTCCCACAGGGTGCCGTTGAGGCCAGCGACGTTGGCGCCAGCGAGCACGTCTGCTGTCTCGAGCAGGGTTGCCGAGCCTGTCGGCAGATTGTTGAGGTTGCGGCCCATCGGCTGCAGTATTCCGGCGCCAACGGCATCAATCACCGGGTCGACCAGCGGTTTCAGTGCGAACGGTGTGGGGCTGTTGTCCGGCACCGGCTCTACCGAGATGACCGCTGCGTAACCGCTGGTGAGGTCCCTGGCGGGGTCGACGAAATCTTGTCCGGGGAAAGGTGGAAAAGGCTCGCTGCCGCCGTCAGGCCCTGCGCCGTCGGAATCGGCGGCATTGGGATCGGTGAAGCGTCCCGTGGATACGGGCCCGTCCATACCGGCCACCCAACCTTCGTAGGTCCAACCCGAAGGAAGGCGCGGTAGGGAGAGCGTCGAGGCCGGTCCTGCCGATGGGTCGAGCCACCAGATGCCATTCATGTACATGGCCGCCGAACCACCGGACGGTGCACTGAGGATGTACTGGCCGAAGGCCATCGAGAAATCGGTGCCGAGGGCCGCCGGGTGATCAATCGCCAGGTTTGCGCGACCGCCGCCAAAGTCGCCGGCTATCAAATGGACCGCGCTCGGCGACGGATCGCTGTCCGGCATGGGCTCAATGGTCAGTACGAAGGTGCCGACGCCGTTGAGGGTGTTGACGGGCGTTGGGAAGTAGTTCTGTGACATCCGTCCGTTGCTGTCGACGGTGAAGGTCCCGGTCGAAACCGCGGCGCCATCGACGATCAGCCATCCTTCGTAAGCTGCGTTCGCACCGAGGTCCTCGAGACCGGACAACGCAAGACGAAGGTGAGCGACGTCCATGTGGTCCGGGGCTTCGAGCACGGTGACAGTCGCGGTGGGGAATCCTGCCGACTCATTGGCCATGGCCTGTGGCGTGCCGGCGCCGACATCCTCGATGTTCATGTCAATGAGTGGTTTCAACACGAATGGTGAGGAGCTGGTGTCGGGTTCGGGCTCGATGGAGATCACCGCCGCGAAGCCGGATACCAGGTCGGTCGGCGGGTTGATGAAGTCTTGACCCGGAAAAGGCGGGAAAGCCGCAGGGCCGCCGGTGATCCCGGCGCCATCGTGGTCTGCGCCGCTCGCAGAAGTGAACCGGCCGGTCGAGACGGGGCCGTCCGCGCTGGCGACCCACCCTTCGTAGATCCATCCAGACGGCAGGCCGGGTAGCTCGAGCGTGGGTCCGGGACCTGTTGTCGGGTCGAGCCACCAGATGCCGTTGCTGTAGTCAGCGGAGCCACCACCGGAGGGGGCGTTGAGAATGTACTTGCCGGAAGCGGTCGAAAAGTCATCACCGAGGGCGGCCATATGAGCGACTGTGGCGTAGGCTTGGTTTGCGACGAACCCTCCGCCGAGAAGCTTGACCGTGCTCGGGGCGGGATCGAAGTCAGGCGAGGGCTCGATTGAAAGCACAAAGGCGTCGAGCTGCGCGGTGTCGTCCAGCGCGACCATGAACCTCGATTGTGAAGGTGTGCCGTCGGGAGCGACTGTGAAGATCCCCGTGCTGATTGGGGATCCGCCCACGATGACCCATCCTTCGTAGACCCAACCCGGGCCGAGGTCCTCGAGGCCGGTGGTCTCGAACTCGAGGTGGGTGGCCTCGGCGCCGGCGATGACCGGTGCCATGGCGATGCAGGCGACAGCCGCAAAAAGCCGCAGTGTCGTGAGTGATCGTTGTTTCCAGGTGTTGATATTTTTCGTGATCATGGAGTCCTCCTTTGGTTGTTGGTCTTTGTCTGGTGACGCAAACCGTGTGAATCTCATCTATGTTTTATGCCGGTGGATTCACAACCGAATCGCGGAAACTTCACGAATCTGTAACGGAGCCGGCCGGGTCGGTCGCCTACGCCGTTGGGTGCAGCAATCGCCAGTTCAGGAACCGAGCGCCGAACGAATGGCGCCGGCGAGATCAGGCTGGCGGAAGGAGTAGCCGAGCGTATCTTCGAGAGCGATGGGACGGACGTGGGCACTGGCCAGTAGCAAGGCGTCTGCCATCTCACCGGCTACGAGGCGGGCTGCGAAGGCTGGCAGGGGTAGGAAAGCCGGACGTGCAAGCACGGTCCCGAGAGTTTTACTGAAGTCACGACAGCGGCAAGCTTCCGGGGCGACCAGGTTGAGTGGGCCGTCGATATTTTCGTGCTCGAGCAGGCATTCGATGGCGCCAATGACGTCGGTGATGGCGATCCACGACCACCACTGGCGGCCCGAACCGATCGGCCCACCGAGCCCGAGCTTGAAGGGCGGCAACATCTTTTTGAGTGCACCGCCTGGTCCGATCACCATGCCGAGGCGCAGCAAGACAACGCGGGTTCGGTCAGACCGGGCTGCGGCGGCTTCGGCTTCCCACTCTTTCGACAGGCCGGCAAGAAAGCCGGTCCCCGGTGTCGACTCCTCGGTGAGCCTTTCTTCGCCTCTGTCGCCGTAGAAACCGGTGGCTGAGAAGTTGACGAAAAGTGAGGGTGGCGTCGACGAGTCGGCGATGGTCCGGGCGAGCAGACCTGTTGGCTTGATTCGGCTGTCACGGAGCTCCTGCTTGACCCTGGCAGTCCAACGCCCCTGGCCGATGTTGCGGCCGCAGAGGTTGATGACGGCGTCGGTCGAGGCGATGAGTGCGGGATCAAGGGCGCCTGATGCCGGGTCCCATTGGGCGACGTCCGCCGCTGGGCGGGGGCTTTGCGGGCGCACGAGTCGAAGTACGGTGTGTCCAGAGGCCTGCAGAGCTGAGACCAGTGAACGGCCGATGAACCCACTCGAACCGGCAATGAGAACTCTCATATCGCACACCCCCCTTCATAATGATTCATCTGATGCTCTCCTGGCAAAGAGTTGTTGGTTTGAGTTGATGCTGGGGTTGGGTTGGAGCGGCGATCAGCGACAGATACAGGGACGGCCACCAGGGGCAGTAAGCAGCGACGGCCGCCGCGACAGCCACAAACCGCAGCAGTATTGGCCATGGTCACGGCCACCGTGACGGCCAATGTCCCCGGACACGCCCCCCTCTTTTGTTGAGAAGCATGGTGTCGCCCGGGGGTTCTCCCTACCGGGTACAATGAGGAGCCATGAAAATCGCAGTAGGCGAGTTGCACGAGGCCACAGGTTCCGGTGAAGGGGCGTTCGACGCGGATAGTCGGCCTGCTCATTCGCAAGCGGAGTTCGACCTCGATCCTCGGGATACGATGATGACCCGGAGGTTGATACCCGCCCGGTATCAGGTTCGTGAGGATGAGCGGGGCCGTTTCCTGACATGTTGCGACGCCCCCAACCTGGCTGTTCGCATTGAGCGCGGTTCTTCGGTATCCGCGTCCGCGGCGCGCAAGGTCCCCGAACACACCATTTTCCTGGATGGCGCGGCCCAGGGGGAGCCGTTCATCGACTCCGGTCGAAAGGTGCACAACCTCGACCATCACGAGGGTTGCGTTCGTTCCTTTACCCTCGCAACCTGCGAGCAAGCGATGGTCATGGTGCTCAAGGGCCTTGACCTCGATGGCGAGAAGTGGACCGTTCTGGCCAACGAACCGGACCTCGATACTGTGCTTGCGGTGTGGGTGCTGGTCAATCATCGGCGGATAGCGTCGGAGAAATCCAGGGTTCGAAAACGCGTCATGCCCCTGGTGCGTCTGCAGGGCGTCATCGATGCACACGGTTTTGAGCTTGCGCAGCTCACGGGATTTCCCGACTCACTCCAGGAACGCACGCAGCAACTCATCGACCGGTTGCGTGAGACTGAGGTGCGGCAGCGTGAGAACGGCAGTTGGGCTTCAGAAGACCCTCTCGACTATACGCTCGCAGTCTTGATGTTGATCGATAACGAGGTGTACGAAGCGGCGGACTTCGATGACGATGCCGGTGTCGAAGAATTGGAGCGCATCCCCCTGGTCGGGGATCGATTTGCCATCGCTTGCCGGGCGACGATGGGTATTTACGAGGTCGAGCAACACCTGCGTGGCATCCACGGCGACCGTGTCGGCCTCATTCTGCTCGAACGCGCACCGGGCGCGTGGACCCTACGCCAGGTGGACCCCTTTCTGCCGTACGGTTTGCAGTCTCTTTTCGACCGCCTGAACCTGCTCGACCCTGAGGTCAATGGTGACAACCGGTGGGGTGGGTCCGCCGAGATCGGCGGTTCGCCGCGTCGCACCGGGTCCGGCCTTGATCTTGGCGCCATTTCCGCCGTCTGTCGCTGGGTCTTTCGGCCGCCAACCGGGGTGCAGAAGGTGAGAGCGACGTTGACCGGTACGGCCGTCGCGGTTGCAGCCGTCGGTCTGGCCGCGCTGGCCTCGGTACCGATCCGCGGATCGCTGCGGATCCCCGGAATGGCGGCTGCCTCCGATGCGACTGTTCGGTTCTCGGTGTGCCTCGCCGTGATCGCGTTCGGTCTTTCTCTTCTTTTGGGGAGACGTATGACCGCAGCCCTCGTCGGTGTACGGCTACCGACGAGGGGCTCGTGGTTCGGTGTGGCTCCAGCCATTTTCTGCGCAGCAGCTGTCGGTGGAGGTTGGGGCGCTGTCACAAGCCTCGAAGGCACCATCTCGGTTGCATCAGTCGGCTGGTGGTACGCGGCATGGTTGGCTCTCGGAGCGGCAGCGGCGGAGATGCTGCTCCGCGGGGTGACCCATGGCATTCTTGTGCAGACCTTCCCGATCATGATTCCCGGGGGCCACTGGTTCATTTCAGTTCCGGTAGCACTGACGACCATGATTTCTACTACTTTTACGCTGCTGCTGTTCCTGCCGACTATCATCGTCAATGCCGGATTGCCGTCACCGGCGCTGCGGTGGGTCGTCTGGTTGTCGGCAGCGACAGTGATGGGGCTCGGATGCGGTGTCGTCAGGGAGCGTTCAGCGAGCGTGTGGCCAGCTGTGGGACTTCACGCCGCGGCGGTGGTTGTGATCTGGGTGGTCCTCAATCTTGTGGCCTGATCACCGTCCGATAAGATAGACCCTCCTCGGCCCGAACTGCTTGACCTCAGTGCAGTGCTCTCCGAGCATGGTCTCGAACACCAGACGTCGGTCTTGGCTCCAGGAGTAGAGTTTTCTGCGCAGATCTTCGTCGTACTCGGCCTGGTCGACGACGATGTGGGTCGCCCCGAGGGTCTTGAGGCGTGCGGCGAGCTCGGCGGGAGTGGCCCCCTCTTCGGTGAGTCTCTCGGCGATCGGAGGATCCGAAAAGGCGCTGAACCAGATTGGTTTGGCGGCATAGTAGGGGCGCTTCAAACCGACCAGGACTGCTCCTGCGACCTCGTCATGGGTGTTCAGCCACTCGAGCACCGGATATGCCTCGACCTCGCGCATGAGAAAGTCCCGTCGCGACTCGAGCCTGAAAAAGTACCGCACCGGGTCCGTCAGCACGTAGCTGCTGACGACCGTCACCCCGAGAGCGGCGAGCGCACCTGTAGCGATGGCAACGAGATACGGTCGTCGCCGCCCAGTCCCGTTGAGGACTGCAGACTCCAGACCCGGGCTGGCGAGGGCGAGCAGGACGGCGAGAAAGGTGAGCAGGGATCGGGTTTCGGTCTGAATGATGTACCAGGCGAACAGATGGCAGAGGAGAAAGACCTTCAGAAAGGTCTGGCTGCGGCTGGCGCCGCGATTGAAGACGAAGAAAACGGCGGCGAGCGGGAGGATTCCTATGTGCACATCGATGAGACGGGGACGGAGAACGAGGTGAATCGGGAAGGTCACGAAGGTGTGCCAGGTCCACTGAGGGATTTCCCAGCGTCTCAGGGCGTCGTGAAAGTACACGGCGGCAGCGTCGGTCCAGAATGGGCTCGGGAAGATGCTGTGGAGAAATGGGTAAAAAGGGTTGCCGGTGAATACGAGGTTCTTGACGAATACGAGCAGGGATATGAGACCGATCGGGAGCGCAAGGGCGACAACGTGGGCGGGTCGCCAGCGCCAGCGCCAGATTGCGATCAGCAGGAGGGGGGCGAGGCCGAGCAGGATCATGACGATCGTATATTTGGTCCAGGCGGCGATGCCGAGGAGCAGGCCAGCTGCGACGAGGTGGCGCACCGAGCCCGATCGGCCGGGATCATCGTGATAGTCCAGCATCTGACCGAGGGCGAGGAGAACACACAGAACGAATAGATTGTCGTTCCAAGCCCAGGCGAAGAGGTTCACCGCAACCGGCATGGTGACGTAGAGCGCCGGCGCGACCAGCCGGTTGGCCTTCGGCGCGACGCGGGCGACCAGGCGCGCGATGGCGACCAGGAGGCCGATCCCGGCCCAGAAGTGCAGTGCCTTGCAGGCTACATCGCCGGCCAGGGGTATCACCAGGAGGTAGATGTAGCTCGCGAGGCAGGGGTAGTTCGACTCGACCAGCGACGGCAATACCGTCAGTTGTTCCGTCGCCAAGATGATCTTGGGAATCATCAGGTGGTACTCCATGGCATCTGTGGAGGCCACCGGCGAGACGAGCATCGGTATGAGTTGGATGAGGTTGACCGCGAGGATCACCACGGCGAGCGAGCCAAGCGCGCCATGAGTCCACCGTTCAGCCCGGCTACCGGCAGTTCGATACCGGAGCGCCGCCCAACCGAACAGGAGGAGGCCGAGCAGGGTCCATGCGGCCCAGAGGGCGGGTTCGACGAAAGCTGCGAGTGAAGAAAAAAACGTCAACGCTCCTGTCATCCCCGCTCCGCAGACAGAGGACACCAGGATCTGATCGGTTCTGTCGGCGTCGGGAAGCAGGCGCCGGATCAGCGGGGCACCGAGGCCGATGAATGCGGCGACAAAAACGAGCGCGAAGAGCAACGGCGTCAGGTTGGCGGCTGCAGCGGCCAGGGGTCGGGTCCACGCAACGAACAGGGCAACCAGGGCCAGGACGGCGAGGGGCCATCCGGAAGCGAGGATGCCAGCGGCTCGCCTCAAGCCTTCACCGCCGCTCGGGCCCAGGCGACCGTTTCCCTCATGCCCTCTTCGAGTCCGATGGCCGGCCGCCAACCCATGGTCTGCGCGATCGATGTGGTATCGGCCGCGGAGCGGAGAATGTCCCCCGGTTGAGCGGGGCCGGTCGCGACGGTCTTGATATTCCTCTCGAGCCCGAACTGGTCGAGAACGGTGTCGCAAAGTGTATTGACGGTCGTTGGTCGTCCGGAGCCGATGTTGAAGACCCCACCATGGGTGGAGGGGCAGTTGATGCTGTCGACCCAAGCGCGACAAACGTCATCGACGAAGACGAAGTCGCGTGATTGCTCTCCGTCGGAATGTATGGTGATGCGTTCACCCCGCAGCGCATTGCCGAGGAAGATGGCGAGCACACCCTGGTACGGGTTGTCGAGTCGCTGGCGGGGACCGTAGACGTTGAACATGCGGAACGAGGTCACTGCCAGTGGGCTGTCCTGCTCCCCGCCGGCGAGGTGTACATAACGTTCCGCCGCATACTTGGTGACGCCGTAGTGGGATACTGGCAACGCTGGCGCCGCTTCGGGTGTCGGGATGACCTCCGGGTTGCCGTACACCGTCATCGAGCTCGCGTAGAGCAGTCTCGGCACTGCCAACGACCGGCACGCAGAAAGGATGTTGAGGGTACCGCCGACGTTGACCGAAAGATCGGCGGCTGGGTCTGCCCAGGCGAGGCGGATCGAAGCCTGCCCGGCGAGGTGGCAAACCACCTCCGGCACGGGGTCGAAAACGCGCTCAACAGCTGAAGGATCGCGGACATCGCCTTCGATGAAGGTGACCCCAGCCGGGATCTGCGAACGCGCCCCGGTGTGCAGGTTGTCGATGACCGTGACCTCGTACCCTGCAGCCAGCAAGTGATCGGAGAGGTGGCTGCCGATGAATCCGGCGCCTCCGGTGACAAGAGCTCGACGGGTTGGGGTCATTCCTTCGCCTCCGGGCGGTGCACTCCGTCGGTCCATGGGCGGAAACCCTCGGTATCCCGACGGTGATAATCTTGGTGAACGAGCAGCCATTCGAACCAGACGCTGAGCAGGGTATAGAGATATCGGCTGCCCTGCTCCTTGAGGAGCAGGCGCGAGACACCGACCTCACGGTTGCGCCAGGAAATCGGTACGACGGCGTAGGTGTAACCCCGCGTCACGGCCTTGAGGGGGAGTTCGATCGTCAGGTTGAAGTGGGGCGAGACCAGCGGTCTGCAGCCGTCGATCACGTAGCGGCGGAATCCCTTGAACGCGTTGGTGACGTCATTGCATCGCAGGTGAAACATGAGTCGAATCAGGGCGTTGGCGAGGCGATTGATGGCGAGCTTGAAGCGTGGGTAGGCGATCAACCGCGATCCGGGCACGAACCGGGAGCCGAAAACGCACTCGGCTTCGTCGCGGAGCACCCGGTAATAGGTCAGGACATCTTTGGGGTCGTCCGAAGCGTCAGCCATCGTGACAATCACCGCGTCACCGGTGGCGTGGTCCAGACCAAGGCGCACGGCCCTACCGTAGCCGTGCAGGCCGCCGTTTGTCACGGGCCGAATGCGAGGGTCGGCGGCTGCCGCTGCTATCAGGATTGAGGCGGTTGCGTCGGTGGAGCCGTCGTCGACGACGACGATTTCGTAGTCGGCGACCCCGCCGGCCTCGAGACCGGATCGCAGGCCCAACAGAGTGGATTCAAGGTGACCCTCTTCGTTTCGTGCCGGAATGACCAGCGACAAAGTCATGTCGGACTGCGTCGGGGGGCCGGAGGATCCCGGTGCACGCTGCGGTAACGAAGGCGAAGCAGACATCCTGCGACGATGGTAGCACCGGAACCCCGGTCTGACCGGGCATGAAACTCCGAATCGATGGGTTCTCTGTTGTGATGTGTTAGAATTCAAAAAAGAGATTCAGACTCATTTTAGAAACGGAGATTGTTATGGCTGTTTTTCGTGATATCACCCAGGTCATTGGAGGGACGCCGATGGTCGAGCTGACTCGTTTGGCCCAAGGACTGCCCGCCAGGGTGGCGGTCAAGCTCGAGTCATTCAACCCCTGTTCGAGCGTCAAGGACAGGATCGGGCTTTCGATGATCGAGGCCGCCGAACGGGAGGGCAGGCTCGACGGCGATGCCGTTATCGTCGAACCGACCAGCGGCAATACAGGTATCGCATTGGCCTTTATCTGTGCCGCTCGTGGCCATCGTCTCGTGCTTACCATGCCCGATACCATGAGTATCGAGCGGCGCAAGCTCCTGGCCGCGTTTGGCGCCGATGTCGTCTTGACGCCTGGCGCTGATGGTATGAAGGGCGCCATCGCCGCTGCCGAGGAGCTCGTTGAATCGGGGCGGGCTGATTTCATGCTGCAGCAGTTCGCCAACCCGGCAAATCCGGAGGCGCACCGCCGCACGACGGCGGAGGAGATCTGGACCGACACCGAGGGCGCGATCGATGCTTTTGTCGCAGCAGTCGGAACCGGTGGCACTCTCACAGGCGTCGGCAGCGTTCTCAAGCCGCGCAAGCCGGGGCTGAGAGTAATCGCCGTCGAGCCCTCTGCCTCCCCCGTTTTGTCCGGCGGCGAACCGGGTCCGCACAAGATCCAGGGGATCGGTGGGGGCTTTGTCCCGGACGTGCTCGACGTTGACCTGATCGACGAGGTCGTCGTCGTCAGCGACGACGATGCCGGCATGACGGCCCGGCGTCTGGCGAAGGAAGAGGGCATCCTCGCGGGCATCTCCGCCGGCGCCAACGTCTGGGCGGCGCTCGAGGTTGCGGCCCGTCCTGAGAGCGAAGGTAGACTCGTGGTGACGGTCATCTGCGACACCGGGGAGCGCTACTTGAGCACCTGGTTGTTCGAGGACTGACCCTCGGAGGGTTTGCATGAGCCGAAAGACGAACGAGGGAAACCGGCAGCCGGGTGCACCGACCATCGAGCTGCCCACACTCTCAGTTGAAACGGACGACCTCGATACGATTGTTGCCAAGCTGTGCGCCAACGGTGTTGCTGCGCCGGGTTCGGTCCTCCGTGGTCCGAGTTGGGCGCTGCCTCCGTCGCGCGAGACCATCATCGAGATCGTGGAGTCGTTGCGTTCGGTTCTCTTTCCCGGTTACTTCGGCACTGCCGAGATGACGAGAGAGAGCTTTCGTTACCACGTTGGCGCCACCCTCGACCGGGTCGTGCGGCTGCTTCGCGAGCAGATCAAACGAGGGCTGTGTTTTTATTGCGTCGGGGACGACTCTGGAGAATGTCCTGCGTGTGAGGATCGAGCGGAGAATGTGACTCGTGCTTTCTTGAGTCGTCTCCCCGCGGTCCAGGCGGTTCTCGCGAGCGACGTTATTGCGGCGTACGAAGGCGACCCCGCGGCGGCGAGTCCCGACGAAGCGGTCTACTGCTACCCGGGGTTGAGAGCCATCACGAGCTTTCGCATCGCCCACGAGATCTTTCGGCTCGGGGTTCCCCTCATCCCCCGAATTATCACCGAGCACGCTCACAGCGTCACCGGCATCGATATCCACCCAGGTGCGGTCATCGGCGAGAACCTGTTCATCGACCACGGCACTGGCGTTGTGGTTGGGGAGACCTGTGAGATCGGCGACCGGGTGCGCATCTACCAGGGGGTCACTCTCGGGGCGAAGAGCTTTCCGCTCGACGACCACGGCAACCCGGTCAAGGGAGTGCCCCGCCATCCCCTGGTCGAGGACGACGTAGTGATCTATGCCGGCGCTACGATCCTGGGGCGGGTCACCATTGGCCGCGGGTCGGTGATCGGGGGCAACGTCTGGCTGACCCGCAACGTGCCTCCCGGCAGCCGCATCAGCCAGGCGCAGGTGCGATCCGAGCTCTTTTCCGATGGCGGAGGGATCTAGTAGATTCTGAAGGTCCTCCTCCTCACAGAGAATCTCGTGGGGGCTTGGAGTGTGTAGTGCATAGAGGGTGGATGGATTTCGGCGGAGCGTTTGAGGCCATTTTCCGGTGGGTTTGCGGGTTCATACTGGTGGTATGGGCCAAAAATTCGCCGGAGAATGGACCAAACGACACCCGAAAGGCGCCGCCTATTTCTATGCGCTACACACTCCTGGCACCACCGACGAACAGCCTTCTTTTCCCGTCCAGGCTTGCACGCCGCGAGATTCTGGCGGTAGACCATCAGCTCTGGTAAACTCCTCGAACTGAATCGCCATTCAGTAGCGTCGGGAGACCGGCGAAAATCAGCGAGGGAGGTAGACCGTGAACTGTATAGTCTGTGTGACCAGCGTTCCGGACACGGCGTCGGTCATCAAGATCGGCGCTGACGGCAACCGCATCGACGAGACGGGAATCAAGTGGATCCTCGGCCCGTACGACGAGTACGCCCTGGAGGAAGCCCTCAAAATTACCGAAGCACAAGGGGGCGAGGTCACTGCGGTGATCTACGGTCCCGCGCGAGCCGAAGCCGCCCTGCGAGACTGTCTC
>CAZCEX010000078.1:0-12067 GCA_964497785.1 uncultured Thermoanaerobaculia bacterium
GTCTGCTTCTTCTGCTCCGTTTGCTGTAAACCGTTGGCGAACGGTTCCGTATCATCTTGAAGCAGCTCAGTAGAACGATGACCACCGCGCAGCGTGCTGCACGCATCGGTGAAAGGACGGTCCCCATGATTTGCAAACGATCTGTCGTCGCCATCACGGTCCTGCTCCTCGGTTCCGGAGCGGCTTTTTCCTACGAGGTGGCAAACATCGACCTCGGTCGCGGGCCGGTGAACCTCTTCATCCCCGAGCACGACCCCGCGACAGCGACCTTGTCTCTCGTAATGGTGCTGCACGGGCGCGGGGCCACCGGCGACGGCCTCGAAAACTTTTTGCAGTTCGAGCCCCTCGTCGACGAGTACGGGTTCGTCTACCTGCACCCGGACGGCATGGTCGACCAGGACAACCTCCGTTTCTGGAACGCCACCCCGACGTGCTGTGACTTCTACAATTCGGGGATCGACGACTCGGGATACCTACGATCCCTCATCGACGAGATCAAACGTTTCTACCCGATTGACCCGGCGCGGGTCTTCATCATCGGCCACTCCAACGGCGGCTTCATGGCCTTCAGGATGGCCTGCGACCATGCCGGGGTGGTCACCGGGATCGTCAGTCTCGCCGGGGCGACCTTCCTCGATCCCGCGGACTGCCACGCCACCGCCCCCGTGCACGTCCTCCATGTCCACGGCTCCAATGACCAGGGCCTGCTCTACGAGGGCGGTTGTTTCGACATCGGCGGCGGGTGCTACCCGGGCGGTCTCGCCACGGTCACCATGTGGGCGGAGCACAATCAATGCTCGACCGGGCCCGACGCCAGTCTGCCGCCACTCGACATCTCGGACCTCTACCCCGGTGCCGAGACCACAATCACCCGGTTTCACGCAGGTTGTGACCCGGGCGGCTCGGCCGAGCTCTGGACGGTCAACGGTGCGGGCCACACCCCTTACTACAATACGACCTTCGGCCACGCCGTCATGGATCTTCTCCTGGAGCTGACCCAGAAATCCCCGGAGCCACGTACCGCGGAGGGTCGCGCGGGCCACTGACTTCCCTGCCGAGATGCCGGCTGGCTGGCCCTGACCTCAAAGCTGCGTGAGGAAATGTCTGAGCAACGTCTCATCTCTGGCGAGAACGCCCTTCTTCTCGAAGGATCGCGCCTGTTGATCCTTCAAGATCAGGTTTTGATACTCCGCCTCGAGCTCGCCACGTTCGTACTGGGCGTACCACCTCCGGTGATGCCATGACGTCAAGGGCCGGTGGCGACGGTTCCTTTTCAAGCTGGCCCCGTAGTTCAACACCTTCTTCCTGAACTGATCGTACGAGCGAATAGGGTAATGGTAGATGCTGACGGTCTTGCTTTGACGGAGGCGCTTTTTTCTGTGAGCGACCTCGTGGTTGCCCATCGATACAGACCGGAGGCCCTCGAGCTCACACATGACCTTGCCCCCGGCCAGCCCACCCAGCACAATTGCACAGCTCAGTGGTTGCTCAGGGTCCGGCTGCGGGGGGATGTGCCCGAGAGGCCGCGCCACCTTCATGACGTTGCAGAAGAACCGGTAGTCTTGACGCAATACATCACTCTGACGGGGCAGCATGTTGTGGGTCGCACACTCGTGCACGCCTCGTCTGGGGGTGATCTCGGACCTCAGGTCGCCGGATCTACTGACCCAGAACTCGTCGGCATCTCCAAGAATGACCCAATCAGCCCGCCCCTGCTCCCGGAGGCGACAGGCCATGCGCGTCATCCACAGATCCTGGTCGATGGTATGGCTCGCCTCGTCGATGATCTCGATGTCGATTTCGCCGCGCAGCGACTCCAGAATCTCTCGAGTCCCGTCAACCGATCCATTGTCGGTCACGATGAAGGTCTCGACACCTTGCGTCATGTGAAAACGGATGTTATCGGCAATGATGTCCTCTTCGTCACGCACCAGAATCGCCATGCCGAGGCGCACGTTCCGGCTGCTCTGATCGGCTGTCTTCACCGAAGAAACCACCTCTATGATGGTAAAGTACTCTCGTCGACAAGCGAAATCCGCACTGAGGAGATGGACGATGAAGAACGCCGTAGCCGTAATGCTCACCGTTTTTGCACTATTTCTTGGATCAGCGGGCACTGTCTCTGCTGATACGTTTACTCTTACGGGGGTCATTCGAGATTTACAGGATACGCATCCCGACTTCGAACGGGCGATCTGCGGCCACATCCCAAACCTTGTTGACGTGGGTCTGGGTCTCGACAAGAAGCCCCTGTATGGCCCATTGGGCGAAGACTGTATCAATTCATCGGGCTCTTTGGCCCAGTGGTATGTCGATACTCCTAATGTGAACCAATCGACGAATTATTCAATCGTTCTCGACAATGGTCAGATTGATCCCGGAGGTACCTACACCTACTACAACAACTTTTTTTTCCCGATTGACAACCAGTTACTCGGGAACCAGGGTCGGAATCATAACTTTCATTTTACGTATGAGATCCACTCGACATTCAGGTATATGGGCGGAGAGACCTTGACGATTTACGCCGATGACGACGTCTGGGTGTATATCGACAATATCCTCGTCATGGACCTGGGTGGTATTCACCAACCCATTTCAGGTTCCCGGGGCTTGGATACGCTGGATCTCGAGGTTGGGCAAGTTTACGAGTTCGACTTGTTTTATGCCGAGAGGCACACTGTAGATTCTGTGCTTCAGATTCAAACTTCCATTCAATTGGGCCTTTTTTTCGATGGATTCGAGTCGGGAGATACGAGCGCGTGGGACGATCCGTGATCCTGCTCCGAGGAACAAGACTCCGCGGGAGAGTTCGGCCCACAGAATCATTGTTTATCTCAGCGCCGGAGGGTAGCCCGTAATCTCCCGGATCTTCTCGTACAGCGGCTTCAGACGCCGGTACATCTTCAGGTAGACCTCGCGATAAAGCTCATCGTAGAGGCGGCGATTACCGGGGTCGGGATCGAAGACGTCACCGACACGACACATCTCACCGACCGCAGTCGGGAAGTCGCGGTGCAACCCGAGGCCGACCGCGGCGTCGATCGCCGCACCGAGACCGGAGGTCTCGTAGAGGTGGGGACGGGCGGCGGGCATTCCGAAGACATCGGCGGTGATCTGCATCGCCGCATCGCTCTGCGATCCGCCGCCGGCAACCCGTAGTGAGGTCATCGGCACACCGCTGCGCTTTTGCGTGCGCTCTGCGCCTTCACGCAGCGCATACGCCAGACCTTCCAGGATCGACCTGTAGAGGTGACCCCGGGTGTGCACGTCGCCGAAACCGACGACGGCGCCTTTGGCCTCCGGGCCGGGCATCTTCACCCCCGGAGACCAGTAGGGCTGCAGCATGAGCCCCATCGAGCCGGCGGGCACGGCATTGACGAGGTCGTCGAACAGCGCCTCCGCCTCGAGTCCACGATCGGCGGCGAGGCGCCTTTCGCGAAGCCCAAACTCCCGTTTGAACCACGACACCATCCAGTAGCCGCGAAAGATCTGCACCTCCATGGTGTAGGCATCTGGGACTGCGGCGGGATAGGGGGGCAGGAACGGCAGCGGTTCGACGTAGCGGCGGTGGGTCGTATTGACGGTAGCGGTCGTACCGTAGCTCAGGCAACCGACCTCCGGTTCGAGGCAGCCGGCGCCGAGCACCTCGCAGGCCTTGTCGGCGGCGGCGGCGATCACCAGCAGGCCTGCCGGCAGACCGGTAGCCGCGGCTGCCGCCGGCGTCAGCTCGCCAAGCACCTCGCCGGGTCGTACGAGCTTCGGCAGCATCTCGGGCTCGATGCCGAGGGCGCGCCATTTCCAGTCTCGGGCCGAAGCCCAACGCAGGCGTTTGTAGTCGAAAGGCACGTAGCCGACCTGTGAGCCGACGGAGTCGACAAAGCGGCCGGTCAGTCGAAAGTTGAGGAAGCCCGATAAAAAGAGGTACTTGTGGGTCTTGCGCCAGATCTCCGGCTGGTGGATACGCAGCCAGTTGGCCTCGGCCTCGGCCTGGAAGTAGGCGACCGTCTCCGCCATGCGCACGGCACGAAAGGCGACCCCCATCAAGCCACCGACAGGTCGAAGACCTTCGGTGCGCCGTTGGTCGAGCCAGACGATGGCCGGCCGCAGCGGGCGGCCATCGACATCGACGTTGACCATCGTCGCTCGCTGGGTCGTCAGGGCGAGACCCGCGATTGCGTCGGGCGGCACCGGCGATTTTGCCAACAGGCGCCGGCAAACCTCGCACAGGGTCTGCCAGGAATGCTCGGCATCACGCTCGGCCCACCCCGGGTTCGGTGACACGTAGGGTTCGATCTCGATGCGCTCCTTACATACCAGGTTGCCCTGGGGATCGAAGAGCAACGCCCGCACGCTCTGGGTGCCGTGGTCCAGCGCCAGGAGATATTCGCCGTTTGCCATGTTTCAGTTGTACATCAGCGGGGGTTCACTCGTGAACACCCGCGCATTGATTTCCTGAGCGCCTGAGCACGAGAACGCCGTCTTTCACGGAGCATCGCTGCTCAGGCGCTTGGAAAATCATCTGTCTTGCGTCTGGGCGGCGTTCCGAATGGCCCTAGCGGCACACTCGGGATAGCCGTCGCAGGTGCGGCAGACGTCGTCTTCGACATAGCCGAAGTCCTCTGGTGCACACACCGTAACCGCCGGGTCGCGGGTGCCATCGAGCTCCTCGAGCAGCGGTAGCAAGCCGCCCGGCACCTCGCCGGCGGCACGGGCCTCGGTCTCCGCCTGTCGAACCCGCGGGTCCCACGCCGTATTACGATCGGCGGCGGCAGTGCCTTCGGCCTTGACCTCACGAACAGCCTTTCGTTTACGCAACTCGAAGGCAATTTTGTGGCGCGTCGGCAGGTGCCTGGTGGCGAGGAAAAAGGCGTAGCCCGCCGACATACCGACCACGTTGACGAGCCCAGCAAGGAGCCCGTACTGGATGCTTTGGAAAACCAGGAATGCGGCCCCGAAGACGGCGAGGTACTTGACCTTGACGGGAAGGATGAGGAAGAGCCTGAACTCGGTGTCCGGGTAAAGGGTGGCGAAGGTGAATAGCAAAGATGTCGCGAGGAAGATGTCACCCCCGAGGGGCACACCGAGCAACAAGGCGGTTCCGGCCGCCCCGAAGATCGAGATCAGCCAGAAGGCCAGAAACCGGGGCGAACCCCACAGGCTTTCGAGGGGCCGCGCCATGATGAACAGGACCAGCATCGAGAAGAAGAACGAGATCATGCCGCCGTGGATGAACTGAAAGGTCACCAGGGTCCACGGGCGTGCCGCTACCGCCCCGGGGAAGAGGGCCAGAAGCTCGACGCTGCCCTGTCCAGTCGAGGTCAGAAAGTAGACCGCGAAGTGGGCGAAAATGAGCCCTTCCGTGATGTGCCAGATTTCTCGTCGCATCAGCGCCTCCCCAGACGTCTCTCCATCTCATCCTGGCTGAGACGCAAAATTATCGGCCGGCCGTGCGGACAGCGGTAGGGGTCCGCCGTTGCAGCGAGATCCCCGAGCAGGGCACGCTGCTCGGCATCGACCAATCGGTCGTTGACCTTCACAGCCGCGCGGCACGAAAGGCCCGCTGCGAGCTCTTCACGGAGTGTCTCGCCGACCCGTTCCGGCACGCCGTCGAGGTCCGTCGCCCGGTTCAGCATCTCGGTGACCAACTGACCCGCGGCCTCGGTGTCGAGGTCCGGGGGGTGGCTGGTCACGCGAACGGTTTCCGGCCCGAAGAGGTCGACCTCGAGCCCCACCTGCGCGAGCAGATCCGAAACCCGCGGCAGAGCTGCCGCCAGCGCCTCGTCCACCTCAATCAGGATTGGGTTCAAAAGCCCCTGGGCGGGTGCCTTTTCGCCCTGCAACTGGCGCAGGATACGCTCGTAGAGCACACGTTCGTGCGCAACGTGCTGATCGACGATCACCAGGCCGTACTCGTCTTCCAGCAGCAGGAAGGACTCGCGGTACTGACCGATGAGGCGCCCGAAGGGTGTATCCGCGGCGCCCGCTCGCGCACCCGCCGTGTGTCGTCCCCGCATCGGCTGCGCCAGCCGTTGGCCGTCCGCAGCGCCGACCTGGTCACTCTCTCCCTCAGGTGCGGCGTACACGGGATGTTGGAAAAGGGATCCACCGCCGGGAGTTGCCGCAGCCCACGGCGCTTGCGAAGCGCCGTAGTCGGCCGGTGTGTCGGACACCCACGCCGGCCCTCCGGCCTGCGAGCTCTCGGGCGGTCCGTCAAAACGGCGAACCGGGATCTCCCCATGGCCGGCCACGATCACGCCCCGCAGGGCTCGCTCGACGAGGCCGAATACGGCGCCGGACCGCGCGAAGCGCACCTCGGCTTTGGCGGGATGCACGTTGACGTCGACCACATCGGGGGGCGCAGACAGGAGCAGCACCACCCGTGACCCTCCATAGCCGGATCCAGCGGCGCGCAGTACCCGGTTGATCGCGCCGACCAGCAGCCGGTCGCGCACCCACCGACCGTTGACGAGCAGGGTGAGCTGTGGCCGTCCCGAGCCACCGCCCGGGGCCAACAAGCCCGACGCGCGCATACCGCCGCCTTCGGCCTCGAAGCGGTGGACTGCGTCGTGGCCGCGGCGGCGCAGGAGGTCGTGCAGACGGCGTTCGAGGTCCTTCGCCGGCGGCGCCTCGATGAGCACCCTGCTGCCGTGACGCACGGTGAATCCCACGTCGGGTCTGGCAAGAGCCATCGCCATGATGGCGTCCTGGGCGTGCCGGAGCTCGGTCTCGGGAGCGCGCAGGAACTTGCGCCGAGCCGGTGTGTTGAAGAAAAGGTCGCGCACCTCGACTGTTGTGCCGCGGCCGCGCGCACAACCCTCGACGCCCAGTATCCGGCCGCCCTCGACCACGATTTCGACCCCGCCCTGGGCGGGATCGGCGCAGCTCGAAAGACGAAAACGGGAGACCGCGGCGATCGACGGCAGGGCCTCACCGCGAAAACCGAGGGTCGAGATGTGGTCGAGGTCGGCGGCGCTGGAGAGCTTCGAGGTGGCGTGACGCTCGAGCGCCAGGACGGTGTCGTCCTCGCCCATACCGAGTCCGTCGTCGAGCACCCGAACCAGGCTGCGGCCGCCGGCCGCCAGCTCGACCTCGATCCGGGTGGCCTCTGCGTCAAGAGCGTTTTCGACCAGCTCCTTGACCACCGACGACGGCCGTTCGACCACCTCGCCGGCTGCGATGCGGTTGACGACAAGGTCGGGCAGGATGCGGATGCGTGTCATTGGCACAGGATACCCGGTCTTTGTTCTCGACCAAGCAGGGAGAGAATGAGGACCGTCACGGCGTAGCCGAAGGCGAAGCCGGACTGCTGCAATTTGTAAAAAGGCATGGTCGAGAGCTACGCCCTGGCAAGCTTGACTCGGGGCGTGGACCGTATTGGCCCCTAGCGACATCATTACGGATGGGGCTCTCAGCCAATACGATCCACGCCCCGAGTAGATGCGCTTCGCGCATTTTCGAAAGAGACATTTTCAGGGTGGGATGCGGTGGACCAGGCTTGGGGCTCGGTTTTCTATCGATCAGGCAAAAACCTGGCTGCAGCGCGTGCGTATTGACAGTGAGGCAATGTGGACCGCTGGGGAGGACGAAAAGATGGCTTCTTGCAGAAAATTGTTATCCGTCATCGTTGTGGCTGCAGCGACACTGGTGGCGCCCGCCGTTACCGCGCAGCAGATTTCGACATATGTCCCGGCGCCGGACGGCACCTCGCTCGCGACCGATATCTACCTGCCGGCCCTCGGAAGCTCGTGGCCGGTCGTGCTGATCCGCACGCCTTACGGCAAGGACCAGCACCAGGCCGATTGTACGGCCTTCGCGTTTTCGGGCTTTGTCTGTGTTGCGCAAGATACGCGTGGGCGCTTCGCGTCGGGAGGCGTCGACACGGTGTTCCGCGACGACGGTCCGGACGGCCGCGCCACCCTCGAGTGGATTGTCGACCAGCCGTGGTGCAACGGCTCGATCGGTACGTACGGTGGGTCGGCGATAGGCATCACCCAGTACGCCCTGGCGCCCGGCGCCAACCCGGCGTTGAAGTGCCAGCTCCCCGCCCTCGCCACACCGTCGCTGCGGGAGCACGCATTCCTCCAGGGAGGGGCAGTGCGCAAGGTTTTGCTCGAAACCTGGCTCGAAGACCAGGGTTCGCTCCCCTTTCTCGACGAGGTGAAACCACATCGTCTCGACGACGAGTGGTGGCAACCCTATCGTTTCCTCGACGAGCCCGGGACGGTGCACACGGCGGTGCTGCATGTGGGCGGCTGGTACGACGTTTTTCAACAGGGTGCGATTGACGGGTATCGGACCTACCAGCACCAGGGAGGGGAGGGCGCACGCGGCCGCCAGTTTCTCGTGATCGGCCCCTGGACCCACGGCGGCGACGCCGGCGAGCTCGACTATTCGAGCGACCCCGAGGCGCTGCTGATGGCGCTCGTCCTGCCGTGGTTCCACCACTGTTTGAGGGGCGTTTCGAACGAGGTCGAAAGCTGGCCGCCGGTGTCGGTATTTCTGATGGGCGCGGTCGGGGAGCACGGCGCCCCCGGCAACGAGTGGGTCGGGCTGGCCGACTGGCCACCTCCGGCGCTCGATCTACCGTGGTACCTGAGCACTGACGGGGGTCTCAGACAGAGTCCGCCGGCTCTCGGCGAGACGGTGCTCACCATCGACCCGATCGACCCGGTACCGACCCTGGGCGGGGCCAACCTCCACCCCTGGATCGAGGTTGCTGGGCGCGAAATGGGGGCAGGCAGCTTCGATCAGCGCCCGATCGAAAATCGTGACGACGTGCTCACCTTCACGACCGCACCCCTCGAGAGGCCACTCACGGTCATGGGCCGGGTCAGCACCCACGTCTGGATCCGACCCGACACACTGGATCTCGACCTCGCCGTCCGACTCACCGATGTCTACCCCGACGGGCGTTCGATGCTGGTGATCGACGGCGTGCAGCGAGCCCGTATGCGCTGCGGTGCCGATCGCGAGTGCTTTTTGAACCCGGGTGAACCTGTCGAGTTGATCATCGACCTGTGGTCGACCGCGATCGTATTCAACGCCGGGCACCGGATCCGGGTCGCCATTTCCGGCACCAACAGCCCCCGCTTCGAACCCAACCCCAACGACGGCTCAGACCTCGATCAGCCGGATGGCCGCATCGTCGCACGGCCAGCATTGCTCTTCGGCGCCGAAACCCCGTCGCGGCTCGAACTGCCGGTAGTCGTCGAGCCGCGACTGCCGACAGGGCGCGGGCCGGCCTCCAGGTAACTCTTGGCCGCATCTCCTGGACAGGCGGAAAAAGGCCGCCGAGTTGACCGACTCGGAGTGGTTCTGAACACCCGGTTTCGCGCTCGCTTTTGAATTCTGCCGCCCGACACCGCAACCATCGGAGAACACGGGAGATCACGACCCTGGTCTCAAAAACTCCCTCTCGGCCACAGACGCGGCGCGAACTGGCCATAGGCGTTTGTAGTACCCGCCGGGAATGCCGAAGAGTGTTGTCAGGTCGGCTATGCTTCACTATGATTCCAGGACGCTCCAAGCAAGGGTCAGCCCGCAACGTGTGAGCTTTGGCCTTCGCGGTCGAACTCTTGCGAAAAGAGCTGGGGGATAGTCAACGGACCAAACGAAGGGGGAATCGAAATGTTGAGGACCAGGGGATCGATTGCCATTAACGTCACATCGACAATAATATTCACCATCTGCGTCGTTGCGGCCGGCTCGGTCGTGGCTGCGGACACGGCCGGGTCACTCGCGCCGCAAGTGCGCCTCGGCCAGGCCGGTGAGCGCGCCGAGCAGACTGTGCAGCCGGGCGCCCGCAGGACCAAGGTCGACGGCGACTACAAGCCACAGATCGACTGTGAGAACCTCGCCGACTCATTCATAAGGGTTCCGGACGACGTGGCGGCCGTCTGCAGCCGAGCGGTGCTCAATCGTGGGGCCGGGCGAGCACCGACCGATACCGCCTACGCAATAGATATCTATCCCGGTTCCAACTTCGTGAACTTCATCTTGAACAATTTCTCTGGTCAGACCACCGTTGGCCCCGTCACCGGCGATTTTTTCGCCGTGGACTTCGACGTTGCCGCAACAACCCTCTACGGCATCGAAAACGCCACTCAGATGCTCGGCACCTTCGATCTGACAACCGGCGCCTTCACCGCTATCGGGGCCTGCGTCCCGACACCGGCGGCCGATACCTGGACCGGGCTGTCGATCGATATGAACAACGTGGCCTGGGCCTCGAGTACGGACGGCATAACCGCCCATCTCTACACCGTGGACCTGGTTACCGGCGCCGCCACCCATATCACCACGGTTCCCAACCTGCCGTTGCTCATCGACATCGCCATGGACTCCAGCGGTGTACTCTGGGGCCACGACATCGTCGCGGACTCGATCTATACCATCGACACCACCACCGGTGCGGAGACCCTGATCGGCGCCACCGGCTACGACGCCAACTACGCACAAGGCATGGACTTCGACTACGGTGACGATACGCTCTACGTTTTCCTCTATTCTGGTGGTACCGTTTGGGGGACCGTCGACCTCGGAACCGGCGCAGTCACCTCTCTGGACACCCACACCAGTGAGTTCGAAGGCGGCATCCAGGTTGCAGGCTCGGAGAACCTCGGCTGCAGCAATGCGATGGTCGAGTTCGAGGACGGCATCCCGCTGACCTTCACGGTTGTCGACAACGCCGGACTCGGCGTCGTCTGGACCACCACCGGCACCCAGGAGTGTCCGCGCACCAACGACACCAACGGGACCGGTGAGGCAGCGTGTGTCGATACCGATACCGCCGGTTCCGTTGCCTACGACACCGAGTTGGTGAGTAACCCCTTCAGCCTCGACGCGGCCAGCGCAGCCACCCTTACAGCGTCGGTCTACTATTACGACGTGGCCACCGGCGCCAACGACATCTTCGAGGTCGACATCTGGGACGGCATGGTGTGGAACAACCTGCTGCACTGGGATGAAGACCACCAGCCCGAAGACATTTCGCTCGACATCAGCGCCTACGCCGGATTGAGCGGTCTACAGGTACGCTTCACCTACTCGGGCGACGGCTATGACTGGTGGCTGCTCGTGGATGACGTCAACGTCGATTGCTCTCTGCCGTCCATCACCTTGACGAAGACCGTCGGCACAGACCCCGTGACATGCGCGACCACCGACGAGATCGTGGTTGCACCGGGCACCGACGTCACCTACTGCTACTACGTCGAGAATACCGGCAACATCGCCCTCGACGCGCACGATCTGGTGGATGACCAGCTGGGCACGATCCTGTCCGGATATGTCCTCACCCTGAACCCGGGTGAATCCGCTCAGCTGTTGTTTCCCACCACCGTGACCGCCACCGTCACCAACTCGGCCACCTGGACGAGCTACAACCCAGGC
This sequence comes from uncultured Thermoanaerobaculia bacterium, assembly GCA_964497785.1. GTDB lineage: Bacteria > Acidobacteriota > Thermoanaerobaculia > Thermoanaerobaculales > Sulfomarinibacteraceae > CAZCEX01. The sequence goes on from CAZCEX010000078.1 coordinate 11,395, forward strand.
CCCGCCGCCCCGACGGACATGACTGACTCCACCGACACCGCTCGGGTGATCGTCAGCGCCCCGGCGCCCGTGGTCTGCAACGGTGACATGGTGCAATTCGACGCCGGTCTTCCCCCGGACTGGGTTGTGGCAGACGACGACGGCAGCGGCCTGGTCTGGTTGCAGACCGGATCCGTCGGTTACCCCACCGACTGTGGCGAAGGAAACTACACCAGCGGCACCGGACCGGCGGTCGGCGCCTCCAGCGACGTATTCTCCTACTCTTCCTACGACACCTCCCTGATCTCCCCGCCTATTGACCTGAGTGGTTATTCCAGCGCGCTGCTCAGCTACGCCGTCAACTTTCAGTGGATCGCGGCGGACACCCTCGATGTCGACGTCAGTACCGATGGCGGCGCCACCTGGAACAACCTGCTGCGCTGGCAGGAGGACCACCCAGACGGCGGTCTCCACCTGCCTCCCGGCGAGAACATCAACTTGGATCTCACGGCCTACATGGGTAACCCCAGCGTGCTCGTGCGCTGGCGCTACTACAACCCGTCCACGGACGCCTGGGACTGGTACGTGGTTCTGGACGACGTGATGTTGACCTGCGTCGTTCCGGTTGAGTTGCAGAACCTGTCCGTCGAGTAGAAAAGACCGACCGGTCCCCTCGGGCCGAACCGGAAGAACC
>CAZCEX010000079.1:0-12024 GCA_964497785.1 uncultured Thermoanaerobaculia bacterium
AGAATCCGCCGAAAAAGGGGCCAAACGACACCCGAAAGGCGCCGCTGATTCAATGCCCTACACCCTCCCAGTGAGAGCATCTCTCGTCGTCGTCAACCACCATGGGTCTTCGGACCTGGCCCGGTTGCTCGAGGTCATTGATGGCATCGACGAGGTCGTGGTCGTCGACCACAGCGAGGACGAGGACGAGGCGGCCAACCTGCACAAGCTTCCCGTGCATAGGGTGGTCGTGCAATCGAACAGCGGGTACGGCGCAGGTCTCAATCGCGGAGTCCGCGAGGCCTCTGGTGATGTCGTCGTGCTCGCCAACCCAGATGTCATTCCTGCGCCGGGGGCCATCCAGGCCCTCATCGAGGCTGCCGCGCGACCCGAAATCGGAGTCGCAGCGGCCAGTCTTTCGTGGGACGAGCAGGGAAGGTGGCTCATTCCCCAGGCCCAGCACCTCAGCTGGTGGACGGAGTTGGAGGCCCGGTATCTACCCCGCTTCGCCTGGAGGCGTTATCTGCGCGATCAACTCAGGCTGTGGACCGCCCAGGCGCCGGTCGCCACACCGGTCGTATCAGGGACCTTCATGGCGGTTTCACGCGAGGTCTTCGCCGCCGCCGGAGGCTTCGACGAGCGCTACTTCCTCTTCTTCGAAGAGAACGACTTCTGCATGCGCGTGCGACGCCTGGGCCTGAGCGCGGTCGTCGTCCCTGATGCGCGAGTCTTCCACCAGGTCGGCGTATCCGTCGACGCCGAGGTCGCCGAGCACATGAGCCAGTCACTGATGCGCTATCGGCAGCTGTGGTGTCCGATGTGGTACACGACCCTGTACCCCGACCCCATCGAACCGGCGCCCAACCCGCTCCGCCGCACCGGATCACCGCCTTGTTGCGAAGACGCCCGCTGGGTCATCGGCGCCATGCCGCGGTACATCCCGATGATCCTCGGCCCGCCCGTCGGCGATGCCGATCCTGCGGCAGACGACTTTTGGCCACCCGGGATTCCACGCCAGTGGAAGCTAGGGGTTCTCGACGGCAACCGCGTCAAGCTCGTCTGAAAGCTGGCTCGCGATGCAGGACTACTACGATCTGTGGCACGCGAGACGCTCGATCGACATTGACAACATCGAGCCAATCTCTATCCCAGGGTAGGATGTTCCGAGTTCCATAGAATTATTCAGGGCAGAGGCGCCAACAACGCCGCGGTCACGACTGGCGTCAAAGCCTCTGCCCTGAATAATTCTCTACGAGACTGCATCACAGAATGATGCGCGTTGCGCAACATGCTACAATAGAGAGGTGATCAAGACATTTCGGAACAAGGGCCTGCAGAAGTATTTCGAAACGGGGACCAAGGCCGGAATCCAACCTGATCACGAGCAGAAGGTAAGAATGCGTCTGGCTGCTCTCGACACGGCGAACTGCATCGAAGACATGGACCTACCCGGGTTCCGTCTTCACCCGCTCAAAGGAGATCGCAAGGGGTCGTGGGCGATCGACGTCAACAGGAACTGGCGAATCGTGTTTTCCCTGGAGCAGGGCAACGTATTCGACGTGGACTACGAGGATTACCACTGATGACCATGCACAACCCACCCCACCCCGGACAGTTCATTGAAGAGGTTTACCTGAACAACCTCGACCTGAGCCGCCGGAGCGTGGCTCTCAAGCTCGGTGTATCGCCATCGACTTTCCTACGATTGTTGAAGGGTCAGAGCGGTGTCAGCCCGGAGATGGCGCTCCGCCTTTCGAAGGGCCTCGGACGCACTCCTGAAAGCTGGCTCGCGATGCAGGACCACTACGATCTGTGGCACGCGAGACGCTCGATCGACATTGACAACATCGAGCCAATCTCTATCCCAGGGTAGGGTGTTCCGAGTTCCATAGAATTATTCAGGGCAGAGGCACCAACAACGCCGCGGTCACGACTGGCGTCAAAGCCTCTGCCCTGAAGAATTCTCTATGAAGCCGTTCCAGACCCCTCTTACGCCCCATACTTCTTGATTGCAGAATCCAACCGCGGCAGCAGCGCGTAGATGAATGCCGCGACACCGAGAATCGCAACTGCGAGGATCGTGAACATCTTCGCGGTCGGCTCGAGGCCGCTGATGAAGCCGGACATCTTGTTGCCGATCGCGGTCGCCAAGAACCAGCCGCCCATCATCAGGCCGACCAGGCGTTTCGGCGCCAGCTTCGTCACCAGGGACAAACCCATCGGCGACAGGCAGAGCTCGCCGAAGGTGATGACGACGTAATAGATCGCGAGCCAGATCATCGAGGTCTTCACCAGGCCATCGTGTCCGAGCTTGGCCCCGAGGACCATAACCAGCAGCGATGCAGCCGTAATGACCATTCCGTAGAAGATCTTCCGGGCGGTGCTCACAGCTTTGCCCCTATTTGCCCGCCAGGCAAAGAAGCCAACAACAACTGGAGTCAGGAGCACGACGAACACCGGATTGAGAAGCCCGGTGATCATCTCGGCATTGACGAGTCGCACATAGGTGCCGGGGGCCAGGGTCGGGGTCTCAGCCGTTGCGTGCTGGTAAACGGCTGCACGGGCCGCCTCGGTCACGAGGATCACCGGTACCGTAGCGCCGTCGATCGATCGGGTCAGAATCGAAGTATCGAGTGGCGGTGTGGTGTCGGGCTCGATCTTGACGCTCGTGGTTGTGACTCCGTGGGCATCCTTGGCACTCGAGATCTTCACGACCTCGTCATCGAAGATCTTGCAGGCGAGGAATCTTTCGTACTCGGACACCACCGTTGGATCGCCCGCCGACAGTGCGAGCGCCGGGTCGGCCACCAGTGCATCCTGCGCGGTCTGGGTCAGGATGCGCGCGCCGAACATAGCTTCAGCCTCATCAGGCACCACCACGAGCGTGCGCTCGTCGGGGCGAGGCAGCTCGGCATCCGCGTTGCCGAAGTACGAAGGCATCGCCTTCTGCGCATAAAAATCCGTCGCTCTGGGGATCCACTCGGCGCGCCGGTCGGTGCCGTTCTCGGCAAAGACCGTCATCAGGCCACCGCTCAGGTGGAGGATCATGAAGAAGGCGCCACCGGCGACGTACACGGGAATCAAGGCGGCGAGACCGGGCTTTTCCTCTGGACTTGCGCGCTTCACAATCAAAGCAAAATAGACCATGATCGGAACCATGCCGATGAGGAAAGCGAAGGTCACCGGGCCGATCGATTCGACTACGAACGGCAGCTTCTTGCCGAGGAGGTAGCCCACGGCCCCGAACACCGCTGCCGGTATCAGGATCGTGGAAATGACCTGTTTCATGCCGAAGTCGTCTTCACCCACCTCCGACTGCACGTCTGCCACGGCGAGCTTCTTCCAGTTCAAGATCAGAATCAAGGTGCCGACGATGAGACCGACCCCGGCGGCCGTAAACGCCAGGTTAAAGCTCCAAAGATTACGCAATGGCGCCGCCAGCAGAGCAGATACCGAGGCGCCGATGTTGATACCCATGTAGAAGATGTTGAATCCGGCATCGCGCCGAGAATCTCCAGCCTCGTAGAGATTGCCGACCATGGCGGAGATATTGGGCTTGAAGAAACCGTTTCCGATGCAGAGCAGGACCAGGCCCGTGAAGAAGAAGGGCAAGCTGCGAACGCCCAAGGCGAAGTATCCCGCTGCCATCAAGATTCCGCCGATGAATACCGACCTTCGGAAACCGAGATAACGGTCCGCGATCATGCCGCCGAGAAATGGCGTGAAGTAGACGAACGCAAGATAGGTCCCGTAGATCTCGCCGGCCGCCAGATTGGACATGCCAAGGCCACCGCGCTCGGTGTCGATGATGTAGAGATAAAGAATGCCCACCAACAGGTAGAACCCGAGTCGTTCCCACATCTCGGTAAAAAAAAGCGTATAGAGCCCTTTAGGATGCCGTTGCGCCATTGAGTTCCTCCGGAATGTGGACCGCGGTCCGTTGCTGCGGGCCGCAGAGATCCTAGCGCAGATCGCGCGCAGAGCCAAATGATCGTTCCGGGCTTAGCCGAGAACGTCCTCCACCCAGCGCACGAGCACTGCCACGGCGAGCAGACGTTCACCGTGATTGGCGGCGCCAGAGAGGTGCGACGACCAGGTCGCCTCCAGGACCCGGCGATCGAGGCCGAGCTCGGCACTGGTATCGCCCAGAACCAGAGCTTGAACGGGCTCTCGCAGCGGTCCCCTCAACCAGGCGCCAAGAGGCACCTCGAAGCCGATCTTGCGCGCCGGCGGTTGCGGTGCACCGAGGCGCTGCAGCACGTCCCGGAGGAGGCCCTTACCGCGCGTCAGGCATGGGTCCAGTCCCAGCAACAGCTCAACGATGCGATGGTCGAGCAGAGGCACACGGACCTCGAGAGAAGCGCCCATGCTCGCCCGGTCCACCTTCGCGAGCATGCGCTCCGGCAGAAAGGTGAGCACGTCCAGGGCCCTCCATCGGGTCCACGGGTCCAGGCCGGCAACCCTGTCCAGCTCGTGTTGCGGCCACGCCAGGCCGACGTCTCTTCCACCGAGCAACCCCCGCACCGCCGCCACAGGCCACACGCCCTGCAGTGCCTGGTAGGCCGACCACCGGTCCGGGGCATCGAGAGCCGCCGCGAGCTTGCTCGACCACCGTCTCGCGCCGAGGAAGGGGCCGGGAGCCCTGCGCAGCCATCGCGGCAAGGCCAAGGCCCTTTCGAGTCGCGGCATCGCCCGCAAACGCGGGTAGCCCGACAGCAGCTCGTCGCCGCCGTCGCCGGAAAGCGCAACCGTCCACGCCGAACGCGCCTCAGATGCGACCAACGACGTCGGCAAGAAGGAGGGGTCAGCCAACGGGTCCCCGGTTGCCCTCGCCCACCCAGACAGCCTTTCGGCAAGCTGAGACGGCACGCACTCGGCTATCCGGTGGGGAAGATCGAACGCGGCGGCGAGTCTGGCGGCCGCCGCGCCCTCGTCCTGCCCGCCTTCGAACGAAACGGTCAAAGTCTCGGGTTTCGCCCCTTGAGCGGCCGCAGCGGCGACGACGGCGGCAGAATCGACGCCGCCCGAAAGGAACGACCCCAGGGGCACATCGCTGACCAACCGCCTTTTGACCGCATCCCGGAGCAGATTCTCGAGGCTTTCCACCGCCTCCGCCCGGCCTTTCGGCCTGGCTCCAGTCCGTGCGATGTGCTCCAGTGGGTCGTACCAGCGATGAATACGAATGCCGTCCGCTGTCGCCTCGAGCACATGACCGGGCCGGAGTCGCCGAACACCGCTGACCAGTGTGTGCTCGCCCGCTCCATAACCAAGCTGCAGCCAGCTCGCGACCTGCTCCTCGGCCAGGTCACGCCGCACTCCGGGATGGGCCAGCAGAGCAGGAATTTCCGAAGCAAAGGCGATGCCCCGTCCGACCTCTGCCCAGAAAAGAGGCTTGATTCCGATGCGATCACGAACCAGCAGGAGCCGGCGCCGGTGCGGATCCCACAGAGCGAATGCGAACTGGCCGTCGAGAGTTTCGAGAGCGTCCTTGCCCGAAATGCTCAACGCAGCCAGAACCACCTCGGTATCACCGTTCGAGGTGAACTCTCTCCCCTCGGCTTGCAGCGTGCTTCTCAGCTCGTCGAAACCGAAGAACTCACCGTTATAGGTCAGGACTGCCCCGGATGGATCCACCATGGGCTGATCGGCACGGTGAGACGGGTCGAGTACCGACAGTCGGCGGTGGCCGAGCACTGCGACTCCGGAGACATCACGCCACACACCCTCCCCATCGGGCCCACGGTGTGCAAGGGCCGAGCACATCCGACGCACCGGACCTTCTTCGGCCCGCCTCCCCCAGTCAATCCAGCCGCAGATCCCACACACGGTCAGCTACCGGGCCCCTTCGCAAAGGGCGGCAGCGGAACGAGTCACTTTCACTGAAGATTGCGTTTGTACGTCTTGATCTCTTCGAGCAGGGTTCTCGCCTCGGACCGCACCTTTTCGTCCGCTGCGTTGGCGACGAGATCACTGACATTCTTTTCGACGAGGTCGAGCTCGGCAAGGGCCGCTGAGGCGGCTTCGGTTGAATCCAACCCAGCGGTAGCGGCCTGCCTCTGAGCCTGCCGGTAATCCCTCGCGACCTCCCTGAACTGACCGCGCAGATGATTGACTTGCCCCTCCTCAGTACCACTACCCGACGGGGGCATTATCGAAAACTTGCCCGTTGTGAGGTAGTTGATCGCCACAAGAGCGATCACGATAGCGACGACGATTGCGAGAACCACCTTCATAAGAAACCTCCTGGGCGATGATTATGGCAGAGCACCGTCCTCGATCCAGCGTCGAATCAGGTCGACCTCCTCCTCCGGCAAGCGTTTGGACCCAAAAAGCGTCCTCGGCATGCCCTTACCGACCTCCGCCGTAAAGTCGATCTTGTGCCACAGATAGGACGTCGAGGGGTCGCCCGGAACGACGATCTGCAGGTCCGGAACCTGCACCGACGCCCTGCCGACGAGTTGCTCGTACGCGAGTCCCTTTTCCAGCAGGAGCTTGGCCTTCGGGTCTTCGGTGTTGTGGCAACCGGCACAGCGTTTGACGACCATGGTCTCGACATCCGCAGAATAAGACAGCGCCGAGTCGGGTGTCGCTGCGGCGGGCGTGATCACCCACATCACGATTGGGGCGAGAACGAAAGCAGCAATTGATATTTTCTTCATTTTTCCTCCCGGTCAAAAACCCCTTCGGTTTGAATTGCATTCCGAATTCTCCTGTTGGAGCATTGAATTACAATTGCTTTCATCGAGCCACAAGGCCCGATGAAAGCAATTGTAATTCAATGCTATGGGGAAAGGTCACATGAATCGGTGCTTTGATAACATCTGCTATGGAATGAAAATTCTGGATGGCACACCATGACCGAGCGACCAGACCTCGAGACATTTCGTGACCAGGCCCACCGGATGGTGGACTGGATCGCCGACTACCTGGACGACGGCGCTCGCCGGTACCCGGTGCTGTCCCGGTCTGAGCCGGGCGATCTTTCGAGCCGCCTTCCCCGGTCCATTCCCGAACTTCCAGAAGACCCCGACGCCATCTGGCGAGACTTCGAAAACCTCGTCCTGCCGGGGGTGACCCACTGGAATCACCCCGGCTTCATGGCCTACTTCGGCATCTCGGGCTCCGGTCCCGGGGTGCTCGGCGAGATGCTCTCCGCCGCGCTCAACGTCAACGGCATGCTGTGGCGCACCTGCCCGGCGGCCACCGAGCTCGAGCTTGTCGTGCTCGACTGGCTGCGCGAAGGCATCGGACTGCCGGAGGGCCTCTTCGGCTTCCTCTGCGACACCGCGTCGATCTCCTCGCTGCTCGCCCTCGCCGCCGCCCGTGAGCAGGCGGGGCTCGATGTCCGTGAACGCGGCCTCGCCGGGCGACCCGACCTGCCGCCTCTGCGCGTCTACGCTTCCGATCAGGCCCACTCCTCGATCGCCAAGGCCTGCCTCACGCTCGGCCTGGGTCTCGACGGATTCCGTGCCATCGGACACGACGCGGACTACAGGATGGATGTTGATGCCTTGCGCCGGGCGATCGCAGAAGACCGGGAGGCCGGCATTCAACCTCTCGCCGTCGTCGCGACCGTAGGAACCACATCGACCACCTCGGTCGATCCGGTGCCCGAGATAGCCCGGATATGCCGTGATGAAGGCCTCTGGTTGCACGTCGACGCAGCTTATGCCGGTTCCGCAGCCTTGTGCCCCGAGCACCGCGCTTGTCTCGAAGGATGCGACGGGGCGGACTCCTTCGTCTTCAACCCCCACAAGTGGCTCTTCGTGCCCATCGACGCATCGGCCCTCTTTACCCGCCACCCGGACACCTTCAAGCGGGCCTTCTCACTCGTGCCCGAGTACCTCACGACGCCGATGACTGGAGAGGTGGTCGACCTCATGGACTACGGCGTGCAGCTCGGGCGCCGCTTCCGGGCGCTCAAGCTGTGGTGGGTCCTGCGGACCTTCGGACGCACAGGCCTCCAGGAACAGCTGCGCGCCCATATCGAGTTGGCCGCCGAGTTCGCGGCGTGGGTGGACTCTCAACCAGACCTCGAACGAGCGGCACCAGCGCCGTTCTCTGTAGTTTGCTTCCGTCCCTGCCCAGAGGGCCTGGAAGACGTTGACGCCCGCGACCGTTACACCATGCAGCTGATGGAGGAGATCAACGCATCAGGCGACGTCTACCTCTCCCACACTCGACTCGACGACGGCCTCGCCCTGCGCGTCGCCGTCGGTAACATCGGCACCCAACGAAGCGACCTCGATCGCCTCAGGGAGCTGATCTCGGAGAAGATGTCATGCCACTTGACCCGCTGAAAGAAAACGGCTCCTGGTTGCACCGCACGTGGCGTTCGGTCCGCGGCTTGACCTTCACATCGCTCGGCCTGTCGGCCCTGATCGGCATCAACGTCCTGCAGACCCTCAGCCTCGCGATCCGGCCAGTCGCGCCACGCCTTTTTCGCCGCATCAACCGGTGGTGCGCCGGCACGTGGTGGGGCTGGTGCGTGACCTTCGCGCGCAAGTTCAACCGCACGGGAATCGTCTTCTCCGGTGAAGACGTGCCACAGCGAGAGAACGTGATCATCGTCGTCAATCACCAACAGATGCCCGACATCGCCGCCCTCATGGATTTCTCCCGCACCAAGGACAGCCTCGGCGACCTCAAGTTCTTCGTCAAGACCGCGATCAAATGGTTCCCCGGCGTCGGTTGGGGCATGCAGTTTCTGGACTGCCCGTTCGTCAAGCGCAACTGGACCGCCGATCGCGATACAGTCACCCGCACCTTCAGGCACATCGTCGACCACGACGTCCCCGTATGGCTCGTATCTTTCGTCGAAGGCACCCGCTCAACGGTGGCGAAGATCGAGGCCGGACGCGACTACGCCCGTTCGCAAGGGCTCACCCTCACTCGTCATGTTCTCCCGCCTCGATCCAAGGGGTTCGTCGCCTCGGTTCAGGGGCTCGGCGACCACGTGATCGCCGTCTACGACGTCACCATCGGTTACATCGACGGCGTTCCGAATCTCTGGCAGTTCATCAAGGGGTCGGTGCAACAGGTGCACATGCACGTCCGCCGTTTCCCGGTCGAGGATCTGCCGCAGATCGAGGACGACCTTCGCCAGTGGCTTCTCGACCGCTTTGTCGAAAAAGACCGACTGCTCGAGCATTTTTACACGATTGGCGCCTTCCCCGAAGAGCCTTTGCCCGCGGACATGTCTGCGGACTCGTGACCCCCGCGAACATGTTTGCTTTCGAGCACCAGGTCGAGAGCGACGGCGACGGCCGGTCTCTGACCGCCTCCGTCTGCCTAGCAGGTGTCGACATCGTCATCACCGTCGGTGGCGGCGCCCGCCCACACATCGGCACCGTCGTGCTCGCCCAACCACACCCCTCATCGCCGGTGCCCACCGAGAGGTTCTCGGTCAGCTCCTCCGTCCTGACCATCCCTCCCCACAAGGAGGAAGCCATCGCCCGCCCGATCGCCGAGGCGGTCTGCCGCACCACCGGCCGAGTCACCGTCGTGACCGCGGGGGTGCACGATGACGACCTCGATCGCAGTGGCATCGAGAGCTACCTCCGACTGACCCAACAAATGGCGACAGAGCTGGCCGATCGACTCGGTGCGCAAACGCCCGGAGGTTCCACATGACCGCGAAGCAGCGAGCGACCCACCAGGTGATGGTCGGCAACATCACGATCGGCGGCGGTGCGCCGGTCGTCGTTCAGAGCATGACCAATACCGATACCGCCGACATCGAAACCACCACACGCCAGATCGTCGAGCTGGCTGAAGCCGGCTCCGAGCTCGTACGCATCACCGTCAATACCCCCGCGGCGGCCGCTGCGGTTGCCGAGATCCGACGCCGCGTCGACGATTCCGGATCGACCGTGCCGATCATCGGCGACTTTCATTACAACGGCCACATCCTGCTGCGCGACGATCCCGGCTGCGCCCGCGCCCTCGCCAAGTACCGGATCAACCCGGGCAACGTCGGCAAAGGGCGGCGCGGCGACGACAACTTCACCGCCATTTGTAAAATCGCCCTCGATCACGGCAAACCCGTGCGCATCGGCGTCAACGGGGGATCCCTCGACCAGGGCCTGGTGACGGCGAAGATGGCGGAGAACACCGATCACGACCTCGGAAAGACCTCCGACGAGATCCTCGAGCAGTGCATGGTGCTGTCGGCGCTGCAGTCGACCGAGCTCGCCATCGAGGCCGGGCTTGGGCCCGAGCACGTCATCCTCTCGGCCAAGGTCTCGGACCCGTGGGCCCTCATCCGGCTCTACCGCGACCTCGCCTCGAAGACCAGACAACCGCTCCACCTCGGTCTCACCGAAGCCGGCATGGGGACCAAAGGACTCGTATGGTCCACCGCGGCCATGGCGCCGCTGCTCACCGATGGCATCGGCGATACCATCCGCATCTCCCTGACACCAAAGCCGGGAGGCGACCGCCGCGAGGAGGTCCGGGCGTCCTGTGAGCTCTTGCAGTCACTCGGCCTGCGCTCATTCGCACCATCGATCACTGCCTGCCCCGGATGTGGGCGGACCACCGCCACCACCTTTCAGGAGCTGGCGCAACACGTCGAGCACCACATCCGCGACAACATGCCGCGCTGGAAAGAACTGTACCCGGGCGTCGAAGACCTCAAGCTCGCCGTCATGGGCTGCATCGTCAACGGACCGGGTGAGTCCAAGGCCGCCCACGTCGGCATCAGCCTGCCCGGCACCGGCGAGACGCCGAAGTGTCCCGTCTTCGTCGACGGACGCCCCTTCACCACCCTGAAGGGCAACCGCGACGAACTCGCAAGAGATTTCCTGGCGATCATCGATGACTACATCGTGAAACGCTGGGGCAACCAGGGCAATTGAAACGCAAAGACGCGAAGCACGCAAAGATAGGGCACAAAACCTTTTAAATAGACACTTTGCGCTCTTCGCGTCTTTGCGTTTCAATTGCGCTATATTGCCTCCTGATCGCCACTCACGATCAACCTGACTCAAGGCTCGTGGCGCACGGCGGCTCGCACGAAGTTGGCGCGCGAGAACTCTCCCTGAGTCAAGATCTCGATCAGCCGATCTCTAAAGCGCCCCTTCTTGGCAAAGACCCGCCGGGCGATCGATCGAACGCCCCGGCCGCTGGAACTCAGCGCGCAAGCCTCCGCCGCCGCCTGCTCCACCGCATCAGCCTTGGCGAGCAGGCTATCCGTCGGGTCGGCCAGATCCAGGCCATGACCGTTGAGCATTCGTCGCGGCTCGAGGGCCGCCATCCGGCGCAAAGAGGCGGCGAGAGCGTAGGGATTCTCCTGGGTCATTACTCCCGACGCACCGGCAGCGACGAAGAGATCGCCAACGAACAAGGTCTCCGACTGTTCCTCGAAGAAAGCGACGTGGGTTGCCGAATGACCCGGGGTCGGGTACGCCCGCAGCCGGATCCGCCGACCTGCGATGGTCGGCAACATCTCGGTCGGTTCAAATGCTTGTACCGGCCCCCAGAACAGGCGACGGTAAAAGAGGAGATCGTCGACCCCTTCGCTCCACTGCGCGCCTGCCCTGTGGAGGTAGATGGGACAGGAAAACCGCGACGCCACCGCCTGGCAGTTCCCGGTGTGGTCCTCGTGGTGGTGGGTGCAGCAGACCGCTGCAATATTCCGTCCTTCGAGCATGCCCGTCACGAGGTGGCCGGCGTGGGAGAAACCCGTATCCACCAGAAGATCGCCCACCACGTAGGCGGTGACACCGAAACCGAGCGCCCTCGTCCACCGGCTCGCGAGCCGGATCACCGTGATGTCGTCGCCGAGGAGCTCCGTCTCGATAGAAAGATCCTGCGAGCGGGTGATCCAGCGGGAAAGTTGTGAGGTCGCCACGATGGCATATGGTAACGCGATTCGGGGCATGAGGGCGTGCCGATCATCAACAATAATCGGGATGTTGTTTGAGGATGACGAACAACAACCGGAGCTCATCAAATTCCGGCCGAGCCTCAATACTGTTCAGCTAAGCCCACGAGAACCGTGGTCCTGTGCAGCCGAGACGGCCGCACCACAATGGGTCGAGG
>CAZCEX010000080.1:0-11998 GCA_964497785.1 uncultured Thermoanaerobaculia bacterium
GATGGGCTGCAGACCTCACCTTCGGTGCCGGGGTATGTGCCTTCTGGGTCCTGGGGCTCGGACTCTTCGGTCTACTCGGGCCGGTCCCACTAACGATCGGGCTCATCATCCAGGCTGCGACCGCGCGCTGGCGCCATGTACACAGGCCACAGCTGGCCCTCCTGGTCGCTGCGACGGCAGGCCTTCCTAATCTCATCGTCGCTTTGGACCCACCCCACTTCTACGACGCCATGGTCTACCACCTCGGCCTGCCCTGGCAGGCCTTGCAGGAGGGTGCCTGGGCCTCCCATCCGGAAAACGTTTTCTCGGCGTTTCCGCCGCTCGCCCAGCTCGTGGCCACCCCAGCCCTGACATGGGGCGGACTGAGAGTCCCGGCCTTGCTCCACTGGTTCGCCTGGGTATGCGCAGCGGTGGCCGCAGGCGCCCTCGTTCGACGCCTTGGTGCAGGCAAGGCAGCCTCCCTTCTCGCCACGGCCGCCACCATGCTCTTGCCTTCGACACCGCTCGTTCCGGGCTTCCCAGCCGCCGAGGGTTGGTTCCTCGCCGCTCTCATTCCAGCTCTCGCCCTGACCGTACCCCGGCTTTCGAAACCTTCAGCGCTACCAGGTGCAATGCTCCTCACTGGACTCGCCGTGGCCGCAAGGGTCCAGGGGCTCACGTGGGCGGCGATCATCGCCGGCATCTGGTTACTGAGACAGAGGTCTCTGATGCCAGTAACGCGCGCATTGCCATGGTTGGTGATCGGCGCGGCTCCGTGGTGGGTGAAGAACATGGTTCTTCTCGGCGACCCCCTCGCACCTGTTCTGTGGAATCGCGAGGGTCTCGACACGCTGTGGCGCGATGGAGCGGCTCTCCTCAAGGGAGGGATGCCCCCGCTTGATATCCTGGCAAACCTGCCGATCATTCTTTCGCCGGCCGCCCCGGTCATGGTGCCACTCTTGATTCTGGCCGCCCTGGCGATGGCCGGGACTCGAAGCAGCCGCACTGCCTTCACTGCAGCGCTGATAGGCCTTCTCTTGTGGGCCGCGACCGGCGCCTTGCCACGTTTCCTCACCCCGACGATAGTCCTGCTGCTGGCCACCGTGCTGAGTTGGCGCCGTCACATCGTTCCAAGGTGGCTTGGGTTCGGCGTCGTCGCCTGCGTTCTTCTGTTCGGGGCAGCGACTCAATTGCGGTGGTTGCCCCTGGTCCATCCGCTAGCGATCCTCCCCCTCTCATTCGCTGAAGCCGCGCCGCTGGTCGCCCCGAACCCTCCGTTCGCTGCCTTCGTTGAAGCAGATGCGGCCCTTCCTCCAGATGCCCGGATCTTGTTGGTCGGCGACTCTCGGGCCTTCGGCATGCCACGCCCATTCGTCGTCACCTCCCAGCACGATCCCTGCGTTCTGCGAAAGCTCATCGAGGGCATGGACCCGCCCGGCCTCGTGGCGCAAGACCTCGCCCACACCGGCATCTCGCACCTGGTGGTCAATACCGGTGAAATGGACCGACTGAGCGGGGACTACCCGGTCGCCCCGTACAAGACAACTCGCGGCGAGGCCCGATGGGCCGAGTTCCTGCGATTCCTCGGCCCTCCGGTGCTCGAACGAGACGGCGTTTTCTTCTACGAGATCAGGATCAGTCGCTGACGGAGATGCACACCTTCCCGAAGTGACTCCCTGACGCCATGTGGTCGAAGGCGGCCCGGGCGTCAGCGAAAGGGAACACCATGTCGACGACCGGTTTCAGTGCATGATCGGCGAAGACTCGATTCATGCGCTCGAACCCAGCCCGTGACCCCACCAAGAGCCCCTGCAATCGAACCTGCTGCATGAGCAATGGGATGATGTTGATCTCGGTGCTAGTACCCGACAAAACCCCGATGATCGACACCGTGCCGCCGACCCCGACCGCCTTCAGGGACTGTTCGAGGGTGCCGGCGCCGCCAACCTCGACGACCTGATCGACCCCCACACCGTCGGTCAAACCTCGTGCGGTTTTCCCCCATTTGGGGTCGTCCTTGTAGTTGATCGTTTCCCAGGCGCCCAACTCCTTCAGACGCTCCAGCTTGTTGTCACTGGATGAGGTTGCGATCACTCGAGCGCCCAGTGCGTTGGCGATCTGCAGGGCAAAAACAGACACCCCGCCGCTCCCCTGGACCAGAACCGTCTGCTTTTCTCCGATCCCGCCTTGTTCTACCAAAGCGCTCCACGCAGTGAGAGCGGCGCACGGCAGAGTCGCCGCCTCGGCATCGTCGAGGTGCTCGGGAACCGGAACCACGCCGTCGGCGCTCAACACGACCATCTCGGCGAGCGTGCCGTCGATCGGCCCTCCGAGCGTGCCACGGAGCTTGGTGGCTGTCGGCGGGCCGTCGATCCACGTCTGGGTGAAGGCGCCCGCAACCCGATCACCAACCGCAACACGGTCAACGCCGTCACCAACCGCGACCACCCGCCCCACCCCGTCGGAGCAGGGAATCAGGGGCAGAGGCTGCCTCGGGTTGTAGTGACCCCGAATCATGAGGATGTCCCGGTAGTTCAGTGAGACCGCCCCCACCTTCACGACCACCTCGCCCGGACCCGGCGCTGGGTCCGGCCGGTCGACCATACACAGATTGTCAAACCCGAATGAGCCCTGGATTTCATACGCTTTCATGTCAGCCTCCATTAGGACATCGGAATTCTACTCCGCCTCGCCCCGCGTGGTATCATAGATATCCCACCACGCTGCACCTCTCATAGGAGGTGGAGATGATTCGAACGACAATGAGCCTTATCCTGTGTGTGTTGTGCGTAGCCTGGCCCGTTGGCATCGCGGCTGAACCAACCAAAAAACTCGGGGATGTGTGTCCCCGGCTTCACATCCCGGGTACGGAGAACAAACCCGGCGCCGCCGATGAGCCGATCATCATCGACAATCGAATGGTTCGTCTGCTCGCCGAGAAGGGTCGTTTCGCGGCGATCGCGGCACCGGCTGCGGTCGAAGAATCGGTGGAAACGTCCGCAGACACCCTCAACAAGGCCAAAAAGCCGTCAAAAACCCGCGACCGTTGGCGCTCAGAGCACCGCCGCGAGGTGGCCGCCATTCGAAAGCTGGCTTTGCGTCTCGCGGTTGCCCGTGAAGATTTGCGTGGACTCCAAGATCAGTACTACGGCGCCCATTCGGAGGCCCAGCGCATTCGCATCGAGCCACGATTGAATCGCAAAAAACTCGAGATCAAAGACCTCGAGTACAGTCTTCAGAAACAGCGGGCCTCCTTCTCTCGATTGATCCGAGAAGCTCGGCAGGACGGGGCTCAGCCCGGGTGGTTCCGCGACCTGCCGAGACCGTGACCCTGAAGATCTGCAACGCCTGAACCGGTTTGTCCCTGACGCGGTTCCGTGACATATTTTAGGGATGAAGATTTACACCCGGGGTGGCGATCGCGGCACAACAAGCCTCCTGTCCGGCGGGCGGGTCGATAAGGACGACCGGCGACTCAATGCCTACGGGACTCTCGACGAGCTCAATGCCGTGCTCGGACTACTGCTCTGTGAACCGCTGCCCGACGAGACGGGAGAGAGGATCCGCCTGATTCAGAGGTCCCTCTTCGCGATCGGTGGTGCGTTGGCAGATGCCAACGCCACCTTCGATCACGACAACACTGCCTGGGATGTTTCACCGCTCGAGGAATGGATCGATGACATGGACCTCGAGCTCCCCGAGCTGAAGCAGTTCATTCTGCCAGGGGGCAGCCGGGCAGCAGCTTTGACCCACCTGGCGAGAACCGTATGTCGGAGAGCAGAACGGAGGGTTCACTCGGTTTCCGCCGCGGGGGCCGTTCCGGAGGGAATCATCCCCTACCTCAACCGGCTGTCCGACGCCTTCTTCGTTCTGGCACGGTGGCTCAACGCCAGGCTCGGCATCGCCGACCCGGAATGGAATGCCCGGACCACTGGTTGAACGAGCTTTGATACAATGCCCCGATGGCCGTGAACAGAACCGCGAGCGCGAGTTCTCCGATCGCTGACAGGGCGTTCCGACCACACGATGACTGAAGACTATCCTCCAAGTTCCAGCTGTCTCCGGCAGCCCCGGGTTTCCCGCGGTGGCGTCGATGAGTGAAATCCGGGTTTCGCTCGCTGCTGCCAACGTGGAGTCGTTGTTTGGTGTCAAGGATGAAAACCTCCGATACCTCGAGCAGCGGCTCGGCGTTGCCGCACGCGCCCGGGGCAGCGAAGCCGTTATCGAAGGCGACCCTGCAGCAGTTGCGATCGCCGAAAAACTTCTCAAGAGCTTCGATCGATTGCTCCTGGCCGGAGGAGCGCTCTCCAGGCATGAGTTCAAAACCGGTGTCCGCGTTCTTGAAGAGGACCTTGAAATCGACCTCGTCGATTTCTTTCTTGATTCCGGGATTCCCCAGGGTTTGAAGCGATACCTGGTGCCCAGAAACCTCAATCAGAGGCTCTTCATCCGATCCGTGCTCACGCACGACTACGTCTTCGCCACCGGTCCGGCGGGAACCGGCAAGACCTACATCGCGGTTGCGCTCGCCGCCGCCGCGTTGATGGACAAAGAGGTTCGACGGCTGGTCCTGGTCCGCCCGGCTGTGGAGGCGGGCGAGCGCCTCGGATTCCTGCCCGGCGACCTCGAAGAAAAGGTCAACCCCTACCTGAGACCCGTGTACGACGCGCTTTACGATATCCTCGGCTACGAGAAGGTCACGAAGCTCATGGAGAGACAGGCGATCGAGATTGCTCCGCTCGCGTTCATGCGGGGGCGTACGCTCAACGACGCCTTTATCATTCTCGACGAGGCCCAGAATACGACTCACGAGCAGATGAAGATGTTCTTGACCCGAATGGGCTTTCACTCAAAAGCGGTGATCACCGGCGACATCACCCAGATCGATCTCCCAAAAACCCAGAGATCGGGCCTGGTCGAGGCTCTCGAAATCCTCGACGGCGCAGAGGACATTTCGTTCGTCGAGTTCACCCATCACGACGTGGTTCGCCACCGCCTCGTACAGGAGGTCGTCGACCGCTACAGCCGCTGGGAGGCCACCCGGCGGTCCGCTCCCGGGGACCGATCGTGAAGAAAAGGGACCGACGCGCGGTCAGTCGGATTCAACGCGGCCTCGAGGAGCGTCGAAACTGGTGGGACCAGCTCCTGGGCATTCCTACCGTGTGGGCCGGCATCGCCGTGCTTGCGTGCACGGCATTGTTACTGCCGCGGTCCGGAGGGCTTCTACCGGAGTGGCAGCAAGGAGAGGTCGCGACCTTCGATGTCCTCATGCCGATGGACGTCACGGTGCCGGATCCCGCAGCGACAGAGGCGATGCGAATCGAAGCCCGCGATTCGGTACGCCCCGTTTATTACATCGAACCCCGCCAGCAGCTCGAGGTCGTGGAGCAGATCAGCCTGGTCTTTTCCGTGTGCAGGTCGGCCGAGGAGGAGATTCAGACCGAGGATCTGATCAATCAGACGACCCTCATCCTCGACGTCGACATGGCGAAGAGCATCCTCTCCTCCGAGTGCTCCCAAGAGTACGAAACGGCGCTGATTGACGTCACGACACAGCTCTACAGAGACCGAATCGTCGATGACCAACGAGCGTTGGAGCGTCGAGCCGAGGATGGCCTTGTGCTGCGAAATCTCGTCTCCGGGACCGAATGGGAGGTGGGGCCCGCTGAGGTTGCAGGCGTCGTGGATGCCCGCACCGAGCTCGAGAGCGCCGTTCGGGCCTACCTTCTCGAGCAAGACGCCGTCAAGAGATCGTGGTTGAGAGCGGCCGTCGCTTTCCTGAACTCGAATCTGCCGCCCAACCTGGTGTACGGCCGTGCCGAGACCGCTGACCGAGTTCGCGCCGCCGAGGAGAACGTCATCCCTCGATCGCAGGTCTTCAGCCGCGGCCAGATCCTCGTTCGGCGGGGCGATAGGGTCTCTCTTGCGGCTGCCCGGACCTTACAGTACCTGAGCCGGCAACGGCGAAACGTCGCGGCGTTCGCGAATCAACTCGGCATCGCCGGGTTGACGTTTCTGATCGTTCTCGGATGGTGGCACGTTCTCGGACGTTCTTCAAAAACAGTCGAGGGCCAGAGCCGATTGTCGATCATCTTCGTCCTCATGGTGATCTTCGTCGGCATCAACCGCCTCGGCCTCTTTCTGGCCGACGCTGTGGCCAGAAACTCCCTCGGCCCTCTCATGTCGAACGTCGATCTTTACCTTTGGGTACTCCCCTACTCCGCAGGAGCAGTCACCGTCAGCATGCTCCTCGGCGCCGAGACCGCGTTCCTGTTCGCCACCTGCATCTCCCTCACGACCGCGGTGATGCTGGGCGGGGACTACGCAATGCTGGTCTACGCCCTGGCGTCGGGTCTGATCGGCGCCCTCAGCGCCAGACGCTTCAAGGACCGGTCGGTCTTCAGCCGAGTAGGCCTCATGGTTGGTGTGGGGAACGCCGTCGTCATCGTTCTGCTCGCGCTCTGGTCGGGCTGGCCGGACTCGACGGAGACCGTCCTGCTGCACACGGTTGCCGGATTTCTGGCCGGCCCTCTGGCAGTCGGGGTTGCAAGCCTGCTGCTGCCGATGCTCGAGAGCCTCTTCGCCATCACCACGCATGGCCGGCTCCTGGAGCTTTCCAACCAGAACCTGCCGCTGCTCAAAAGGCTTTCCCTCGAGGCCCCCGGCACCTACCAACACTCGCTTGCGGTCGGCAACCTGGCCGAAGCTGGGGCCGACGCGATCGGCGCGAACTCCCTCCTCCTCCGGGTGTGTTCGTACTACCACGATGTTGGCAAGCTGGTAAAGCCGGAGTATTTCGTGGAGAACCAGAGAGGCGGAAACCCTCACGACTCGCTGTCCCCGTCGATGTCCGCCCTCGTGATCCAGAGTCACGTCAAAGAGGGGCTCAAAATGAGCCGTGAGGCCAAGCTGCCGCTGCCCATCCGGCAAGCCATCGCCACCCATCACGGAACCAAACTGATCCGATACTTCTACTCGAAAGCCATTGAGCATAACGATCCCGGCAGGCGCGAAATACGAGAGAGCGATTACCGCTACCCAGGGCCCAAACCCCACTCGAAAGAGCTTGGTGTGCTCCTCCTTGCCGACGCCGTCGAGGCTGCAGCGCGAACCATCGAGAACCCGACCGCCGGCAAGATTCAAGGGCTCGTCAACAGGATCTTTTCTGACGCACTCGACGACGGCCAACTCGAAGACAGCGAGCTGACCTTCGCGGAGATGGAGAAAGTCGGCGCATCCTTTACGTGGGTATTGACCAATATGTACCACCACCGAATCGAATACCCAGGGTTCGACTTCAACCGCCGTAGGACATGAGGGCGGCAGGTATGACCCGAGTGTATTTCACGTGGGAGAAGAGGCCGGCGGGTGCCGTGGCAACTTCGTTGCGTGCCCTTGTCCAGGGCGCCGTCGACCGTCTTTTGAATACACCGACCGAGGTTCACATCCTTGTGACAGGCGACGCCCGGATCCAAGAGCTCAATCAGGCCTACCGAAAAATCGACCAGGCGACCGACGTGCTGTCGTTCGCCGATGGGAGCGTGCTCCCGACCGGAGAAACTCTGCTCGGCCAGATCGTCGTATCCCTGGAGACTGCACGCAGGCAAGCCGCCGAAATCGGCCATTCAGAGGCCCGAGAGTTGCATGAGCTCATACTGCATGGAGTGCTTCACCTGCTCGGCTACGACCACGCAACGGATGGAGGAGAAATGGACGCCCTCGAGACCGACATGAGGGGAGATCTTATTTAATGAGTGATCTTGCTGGATGGCTCGCCCACCCGGTCACCGTCGGCTTGGGTGTTTTCGGGTGTGGACTCGTGGTGCTGCTCGCCGAGGTCCTCCAGCGGCGACTGGCGGATCTCGGCAACGTAAGATTCCAGGGTCTGGTGGGCGACCACGAACCACTGCCAACACTCGGCGAGGACGTTAATCTCGCCCAGGTTTCGACCGCCCTGCGGTGGCTTCAGGTCGTATTTCTCGCCCTGATGTGGTCTCTCCTCGTATTCACGGACATTCTTCAAATCACGACGGCACTCCTCGTCGGCATTCTCATACCAGTATGTGCCGTGGTCCTCGCCCAGCTGCTCTTCGGCAGGCTCAGTGAAGAAGGCATCGCCAAGCTCCTTCGCCTGCTCTATCCGGCCATCGCCCCGCTGATCGCCGTTACTCGTATTGGCGGAAGCAGAGTCCACGAGCCCGTCGAGGACGATGAGGAGGAGGCATCCGACCGCGAGATTCGCGCTTTTCTGGATGTCGGCGAGGCTGCCGGAATCATCGAAGGCGAAGAGGGAGAGATCCTCGAGAGTCTGGTCGAGTTCTTCGATACGACAGTCCGTGAAGTCATGACCCCCCGAACCGAGATGGTCGCGGTCCATGAGTCGGCCTCCTGGGACGACATCCTCACGGTGTTCGCCGGCGCCCACAAGAGCCGCGTGCCCGTCTACAGAGAAACCATCGACCAGATCGTCGGCGTCGTCAACGTAAAGAACCTGGTCAAGGACCTGACCGAAGGACGAAAACCACCTGTCAAAGAGCTTTACCGCCCGTGCATCGTCGTTCCAGAATCGAAAGAGCTGGGACCTCTCTTGAGGGAATTCCAGGAGAGTCAACAGCAGATGGCGATCGTCGTCGACGAGTACGGCGGAACGGCTGGGCTCGTGACCCTTGAGGATGTGCTCGAAGAGATCGTGGGTGAGATTCAGGATGAACTGGACCCCCAGCTGGAACCGGATTGGGTTGAGCTGGAGAAAGGCGTCTACAGGCTCCAGGGGCGGGCGCCGCTCGAAGTTCTCGAGGACCTCTTCGAATTCGAGCCCGATACCGAGGACGTCGATACCATCGGCGGGTTGGTTTTTTCCCAACATGGGGCCGTACCAGAGCCTGGAACCACCGTCGCCGTGCCGAACGCCGGCCTGGAGTTCGTGGTCGAGAAGATGGACGGACGGAGGATCGTCAGCGTGACCGTTCAACCCGTGTCTGCCGATTCGGTCGAGGAAGGTCAGTCTTCATGAAGCCCAATGAGCAAGCGCGAGCTGGTTATGTCGCCCTTGTGGGCCGCCCCAACGCCGGCAAGAGCACCCTCCTCAACGAGTTGGTCCGCGAAAAGGTCGCCATCGTCTCGGACAAGCCCCAGACGACTCGCAACCGGATCGTCGGCATTCTTTCCGAAGAGCGGGGCCAGGCGGTCTTCTTCGACCTCCCTGGAGTCCACCGGCCTCTCCACAAGCTGAACGCCCGCATGATGTTGGAAGTACGATCGGCTCTCGAGGAGGCCGACGTCGTGCTCCATCTTCTCGATACCTCACAGGAGTGGGGAGGCGGCGAGGACTTTCTTTTTGAACTCCTGGCCACTGTCAAAATCCCGATCATCGGCGTTCTCACCAAAATCGACCTATTGCACGGACGCACCTCCCTGCTGCCGATGATCGAAGCTTACCGTGAGCACCGGCCCGGCGCCACGGTGGTACCGATCTGCGCCCCCAAAGACGACGGTCTCGACGCGCTCCTGAAGGAGATCTTCGCCACCCTGCCCGAAGGCGAGCCCCTCTTCAGCACCGACCTCTCGAGCACCCAGACCGAACGTTTCTTCGTCGCAGAGGTCGTCAGGGAAAAGCTCCTGCAGCGAACACGCGACGAGCTGCCCTACACCACCGGAGTCATCATCGACTACTTCGAAGAAGAGGGCGACCTGCTTCGAATCGATGCGGTGATCTACGTCGAACGCGCGAGCCAGAAGGGCATCGTGATCGGCCGCGGAGGGCGCCTGATCAAAGAGGTCGGCAAAGCCGCCCGCCTCGAGCTGGAACGCTTTTTCGGCACCAAAATCTTCCTCTCGCTCCACGTCAAGGTCCACCAGCGTTGGCGCGACGACCCCAGAGTGCTGATCGAGATGGAACCCGGCTTTCGCGACCTTCAGTTCGACGACCTCATCACCCCCGGCGACGAGGAATGACCGCCCTCGATTGGTTGCTGGTATTCACCCACCCACGCTGCCCCCACTCCAGAGCCCTCCTCGCCGACTTCCGGGCCCGAGGGGTAGTCTTTCGCGAGATCGACCTCGCCGCCGAACCAGAAGAAATCGAGCGCCTGCGATCCCTCTGTTGGGAGCACCGCCTGCCCGTCATCGTCGACCACGAACGAGTCTCGATCGGGTTCCAAGGGCGGTCATCGAGTTTTGAAGAACTTGGCCTTCCTCTTTAATTGCATCAGGGCTCGAATGAGCCCTGATGCAATTAAAAAGTTATGAGGAAGATGAATCCTGGAAAATTCTATCTGAACTTCGGCCGGGTTCTGGCTACCGATGCACGCACCGCCGACAGCATGCGTTTGCGCTCGTCGTCCGATTGGGGCACCGGAACCTCTCGACCGTTGATGTCACCGCGCTCCCTGGAGGCCTCGATGTGGACCTCGTAGAGCTGATCGAGCATACCCGGCGCCGCGTTCGTCGCCCACGTGTAGACCGCCGAGGTATTGTCCTCGGGGCGCCTCTCCGGGTTGCTCCGCCGGCAGGCCCCTTCCATGCGCTCGTGCAGCAGATCGCTCAGCGAGCGCTCCATTCCTTCTGCCAACTTACGTCGTCGCGAGCGGATGCCGATAACAGCCATGCATCAAGGGTGCCATTTGTGTCGTAGATCACAATGTGTCCACCATCACAAAATTGCCGGCAAGCCCTGTTCCGATTATGATTTCGAGCACGAGCACGATTGGTACACCGTTACGTCTCTGGGCACCGGGCCGAGGAGGATCGCATGTGGGACACACTCTGGGTCGACGTCAACCTCGCGACGATGGCCGGCAGCGCCTCATCGCCAGAGCCGGTATGCGACGGCGCGGTCGCAGTCGCTGGTTCAAACCTCGCCTTCGTAGGGCCGCGGGCCGACCTGCCGGGCTCGGAGGGGCGGGTCGCCCGTGAGGTGAGGGAATGTGGTCAAGCCTGGCTGACCCCCGGACTGATCGACTGCCACACCCACATCGTCTACGGCGGAAACCGTGCCCACGAGTTCGAGCAGCGCCTTGCCGGCGCCAGCTACGAAGAGATTGCCCGCGCCGGCGGTGGCATCCTGTCGACGGTCGAAGCCACTCGAGCAGCGACCGAGGACAATCTCCTCGCCTCGGCGGAACGACGCCTGCGCGATCTTCTCGAAGAGGGCGTGACGACAGTCGAGATCAAGTCCGGCTACGGGCTCGAACTCGAAACGGAACTCAAGATGCTGCGCGTCGCCCGTCGCCTCGAAGCACGGTTACCCGTCAGCGTTCGCACGACCCTGCTCGGCGCCCACGCCCTGCCACCGGAGTACTCGGGTCGGCCGGATGACTACGTCGATCTCGTTTGCCACGAGATGATCCCGGCTGCAGCGTCCGGACTTGCAGACGCTGTCGATGTCTTCTGCGAGAACATCGCCTTCACGCCGGCCCAGACTGCCCGGATCTTCGAAGCAGCCCAGGCCCACGATCTGCCGGTAAAGATCCACGCCGAGCAGCTCTCCGACCAGGGGGGAGCGGCGTTGGGCGCCCGCTTCAACGCCTTGTCAGCCGATCACCTCGAGTGGCTTTCCGAAGAAAGCGTCTCGGCAATGGCTGCCGCCGGCACCGTTGCGGTGCTCCTGCCCGGCGCCTTTTACTTCCTCCGTGAAACGAAGAAGCCGCCCATCGAGGCGATACGCCGGCACGGCGTACCGGTCGCCCTGGCGACCGACTGCAACCCCGGCTCGTCACCGGTGACCTCGCTCCTGCTCATGACCAACATGGGGTGCACTCTGTTCGGATTGACGATCGAGGAAGCTCTCGCAGGCATCACCCGCAACGGTGCAAAGGCGCTGGGATTGGGCGACAGTCACGGAACCCTCGAGGTCGGCAAGCGAGCCGACATGGTCCTGTGGGACATTCAACAACCCGCTGATCTCGTCTACAACGTGGGTGCAAACCCGTGCGTGCAAGTCGTCAAAGATGGGGTGATTATCGAGCGGAGTTAGTCCCCAACTCCTCCTTTCCTTTTCTTTTTGAAAGCTGCTCAGAGA
>CAZCEX010000081.1:0-11991 GCA_964497785.1 uncultured Thermoanaerobaculia bacterium
TCACCTCGCCCTCGGACGGGCGGTGGTCGAAACCGGCGCCTTCCAGCCGCCGGATCGGCTGCTCATTCCCCAGACCGCCTACTGCAACGTCTACTGGCTGTTTCAGGTGGTGCTCTGGGGCATCTGGTCGTTCGCCGGGGCCATTGGCGTGAGCCTCGTTTTTGTCGCGCTCTGGGTTGCGGTGTTTGTGCTGTGGGCACGCACGGCCGGGCTCCACCTCCACCCGGCGGTGGGTGTGCCGCTCGCTCTGGCGGTCGTGCTTGTTGTGCATCATCGCTTCGAACCACGGCCTGAGGTGGTGTCCTACCTGATCCTTGCGGCGCAGGTCGGCTGGTTGTCACGCTGGCGACCGGAGCTCAAGGGGTTGACCCCCACCCTCGTATTCTTCGTACTCACAGAGGCTTTGTGGGTCAATGTGCACGGTTACTTCGTGCTCGGACCTGCCGTGGTCGGTATTCGGTTGGCGGCGGCGGTCCTGACCCGGGAGGGCTGGCCCGTCGTGCGTCGGGTGGCGGTGCTGCTCGGTCTCACGGTGCTCGCGACCATGGTCTCTCCGTTCGGCCTGGGTGGGTGGCGCTTTGTCCTGACTCTGGCGGTGTTTCTGGGCGAGATGCGGGCGGAGATCGCCGAGTTCGGTCCACCAATCGGAGTTTTCCTCCAGCAATGGACGGTGTGGCTGTTCTGGTTGTTATGGGTGGTGTCCGTGGTGGCGGCGGTGTGGCTGGCAGCTCGTCGCCGCCTGGAGCCTTTCTCCGCCTTGCTAGCCGGGATAGGGCTGTTGCTCAGCGCCTCCTCGGTTCGCAACCTGCCCTTGCTGCCAATGTTGGCGGCGCCGCTGTGGCGCGAAGTTCTTGTCGAATTGAAACAACCGGTCCGGTTCAAGTCTGCGCAGTTGCTGATTCCCCTGGCCGCTGTCGTCTCGTTGGTGTTGGCGGCATCGGTCGTGACGGGTGGGTTCTACTCCTCTCTGCGTAGCGAACGGAGCTTCGGAGTTGGCCTGGCCTCCCATGCCTACCCTGCGCGCGCGGTACGCTACCTCGACGCGAACAGAGGCGCGGGTCGGCTACTCAACAGCGCAGCTGACGGCGGTTACCTGGAGTTCTACCACCCTGAGCTGCGCGTGTGTATGGACTCGCGCTACGTCGAGGCCGGCCCGGTGCGGCGCTACTTCACCGCCCTCAGAGCCCCCGCCGCCTTTAGCCGCCTTGATGCCGATCTTCACTTTGACGCGGCTCTGCTGAAGGTTGTGGACTCGGGTCAGGTGGTGGTGCAGTTGATGCGCGATCGCGGCTGGGTTCTCGTGTGGGGCGATCTCCACCGTGTGCTGTTCGTGCGCCGACACAGTTCTCTGGTGCGGAGCTGGTCACGCGCGGGTATCCACCTCGAGCAGGGCGACGACCTTGGGAGCCGGGTGCACGGCATGGCGGCGATCCAGTGGATAGCGATCCTCATCGAAGCCGGGGACCGGGGGCGACTCGTGCGTGTCCTCAGGCAGCTCGCTGACGCCGAGCGGGTTCCTTCGTTCGTCATCCAGTACGCCCTGCAATATGCTCTCATGAAGAATGACCCCGAGGTGTTGGAGTTGGGGCGAAAGATGGCGCCTCGTATGGTAGCTCTCGCGCCGGAGCACCGACAGGCGGTGGAGCAGCTCTTGGTGGCCGCGCGCGGTCGTTGACAGGATCTGGTTGTTGGATCAGAGCTCCTGGCCTGCACTTCTCACCAATCTTCGGCTGCAGGGCGAGATGCACCATACTGGCCGGCGCTTTCTCGATTTGCTCGCTCCAGCTCACGCTGGCCACTTCGTGGCCTAGGGCCGGCGGACCCGTCATGGACCCTCCCGCAGGTACGGTGCTGATTTCGGGCGTGGCAGGGACACAAAAACCCCCTCCAAGGCCAGGCCTGGAGGGGGTGGTTCTCAGGCGATTAGATCGCCGTATGTTTGATCAGTCGATGTCGAAGCTCTGCAGCTCCACCGGAATGACGTTGCCGATCTGGACGTAGGCGAGGTACCAGCCGGGGTAGGTTATCGAAATGTCATTGCCCATGTCGAACTGCACCTGGATGGTCTGGCCATCAAAGGCGGACAGGTCGAAGCACACCTGCTCCCAGGTAGCGGCGTGGCCGGTGAAGCCATCCTCGCCATCGACGCACCAGGCGTAGTAGGACGCGCTCGGGTTGATGGGGAAATCATAGCCGTCGGTTGGCGTGATCAGATTGAGGCCGCCCATGGAGTCAAAAACGTTGACATTGCAGCCGTCGTAGTTGGTCTCGAAGTCGTAGTAGTGCATGACCTCCATCAGATTGGTGGTCGGGTCGACCATGAACGGCGGTGAGATCAGTCCCTCGCCGATGTCGGCAGGGTAATTCCCCTCGAGGACCGTAGCCCAGACGTCGCCGGGGGCGCCGGCAACGTAGGTGGTGGTTCCATACTCCCAGACCGGTACTGTCGGGTCGGGCATGGTCGGGTCACAGGTGGTGGTCGCGAAGCCTTGATCGCTGACACTGAAGTCCCAGTCGATGACGACGTTCTGTAGGGCGCATGGCACACGTTTCATCTGACTGAAGTCGATCGGAGCCTGGTAGGGCTTCTCGGCCGCGACCGCGAAACCCCCCACGACAAGGGCAAAGACCAATACGATTGCAAACTTCTTCATTCTTTCTTCCTCCTTCTCCAAAAAAAAATAATCTCTCAACAAATCCCCAGAAAATTAAGGATAACAGATTCGACTGTATCGTGCCGCCGCGCCGACCAATCTCATCTCTGCTACCCACCTCCAAAATAACTTGATCTAACCCAAGGAGTTTAACACAGGTGGGTTCAGTTGTGAATGGTCAGGAAGGTGGTCTTCGATCGAGCGGCCTGTGGAGAAATACCAGATCGAAATGAACGCCGACCGCCGGCTATGAGACGGGCGAGGGCCGAACGGCGGCGTCGCTCGACCGGACTGGGGGGGCTCAGCTAGACTGCGGTCAGGTTGAAATGGGACGCTGTCGATGAACGATCAAGAGGTCGCCGTGGGGGGCTCTGAGGTCAGCATGGAGGAGCGAATCGAGAGAATATTGCGCGGAATTTTTCTGGGGGCGGTTTTCGCGACAACCCTCGTTCCGTGCGTAGTGTCCGGTCTTTTTGTCTTTCCCTACATGTCGGCCAAAGGTCATCTCTTCCGGCTGCTCGTCGAAATAGCGGTCGCCGCATGGGCTGTGCTGGCAGTCGCGCGGCCCTCGTTACGCCCGCGGTGGAGCCCTCTTTTGGTTTCCGCGCTGGTTTTTGTCGCTATCATCGGGCTAGCGGACGCTCTCGGCGTCTGTCCCGCCCGCAGCTTGCTCGGTAACCTGGAGCGAATGGAAGGATGGCTTACCCACCTTCATCTGCTGGCCCTATTTGTCGTGCTTCCTTCGGCGTTGTCCAGCGAAAAACTGTGGCGGCGGTTCTTCATCGTCTCGGTGGCGGCAAGCGTGGTCGTCACCTGTGTGGCTTTTGGCCAATTTGCCGGACTCGTTCCGTTGCATTCTCCGAACGGGCGTATCAACGGCACCCTGGGCAACCCGAGCTTCTTTGCCGCCTACCTCGCCTTTCACATCTGGTTGGTTTGTTTCCTGTTACGTGGTTCGCTCACTGACCGGGCTCGCTTCATCGGCCGACTGGTCGTTTTGTTCCAGTCGATGGCACTTTTTCTGTCCGGTACGCGCAGTGTGGCGCTGGGCCTGGTAGTAGGAGGGCTGGTGGCGGCTGGTTTGGCTTCGAATGCCGTTCGAGAGCGGCCGTACTTTCGCCGCCTTGCCGTGCTGATGCTGGTTGCCGCGCTTCTCGTGGCGGTCGGGTTCGTCGTGCTGCTCAACAACCCCACCATGGCCTCGGGCCCGCTCCTCGGGAGGTTTGCCGCGATCTCGGCATCGGAGCTGACCGCCCACGGGCGCTTGCTGGCATGGGGGGTGGCCCTCGAAGGCGCCGCCGAACGCCCCTGGCTCGGATGGGGACAAGAGAGCTTCAGCATCGTCTACGCCCGCCACTACGACCCGAGGCTCTTCACCCACGACCCCTTTTTCGACCGTGCGCACAATGTATTCCTGCAGTGGCTCGTGGCCGGTGGTGTTGCCGCGTTGTTCGCCTATTGCGCTCTTCTCGCCACTTTTCTCTGGATGGTGTGGCGGAGCGGGGCCTTCAATATCGTCGAGCGCAGCCTTCTGACCGGTCTCGTTGTGGGTTACGTGGTCCACTCTTCCTTGCTCTTCGACACCCTGACCAGTCTGATGTTCGGCGTCATCATGTGCGCATTCGTGCACTGGCGGTCAACGGCTGATCGAGCGCCGGTCGAAGAGAGTGGGCGCATCGTTTTTTCGGTCGTGGCTGCCGCTCTCGTAGTACTGGCGGTTCTAGCTGCCGGCCTCACCCTGTGGACGATGGCGGCAGAACGGGCGCTTGTGGCCGCGATACGACCCGATCCCAGGGGCCTTCCGGCCAACCTCGAGTCCTTTCGCCGCGCGCTCCGACATCGCACCCCGGCGACCCCGAAGGTGCGCGAGCGGCTCCTGATGACGGCCATTGACATTGGTCGTTCCAACCCGCAAGACCGCGAAGCACTGAGTCAGCTGACCTCGCTCGGCGTCGAGGAGATGGGCCGGCAGATCGAAAGTTGGCCGCTCGACGTGCGCTCCCAGGTAGCTTTGGGTTCCTTTCTGTGGCGATTTGGGGCTTTTGAAGATGCCGAAGGGATCCTCAGGCATGCGCATGCCCTGGCACCGCGGATGCAGCACATCCTGTTCGAGCTCGGCGCCGTCCAGTTGGCCCATGGCGAACCGGGCCTTGCGGTGGAGACCCTTCAGACGGCGTACGGGCTCTCGCCCGGGTGGACTCTCGCGCGACACCGTTACGCGGCCGCCGCGATCGCGGCGGGCCAACGTGCGCTGGTGGAGGAGTTGATGATCGAACAAGATGGCACCATCGCGGTGGGTGACGAGTGGATCATCAATGCCCTGAGGGCCACTGGTGATCTGCCGAATCTCGTCAAGGCCTTGCAGGACCGCATGGGTGCAGTCCTGCTGCGCGGCGAAGACATTTCCGGCCTGCAAAGGCAGCTCGAGGAAGCCCGGAACGCCTTGAAGGCCGAGGGCGAGGGTGGAAGCTGAAGCGAGAGAAGCCCAGGTTCGTCACGAGGGCGGCGCCTCGGGGTGGTCGTAGGAATACTCGTCATACCAGGACTGTTTTCTTCTTGAAGGTCGGTTGGTCGACCGTGTTTCCTTTCTTGAACGCCCCGATGACGAAATGGATCCTAATGAATAGAGTTCTTTTTACCAATTTGCTCCGGGCAGCTGTCCTGTTGGTGCTGGCAGTTACGACTGCCGCACCGGCTTGGTGTGAAGAGACAGATACCTGGCGCTGGTCGGGAATCAAAAGGGTCGTCGCAATCGGTGACGTGCACGGCGCGTATGAACCCTTCGTCGAGTTGCTCGGCGCCGCCGGCCTGGTCTCGCCGGAGCTGCGGTGGATCGGGGGCGAAACGCACCTCGTCATGCTTGGCGACCTCGTCGACCGCGGTCCACGATCGCGCGAGGTGCTCGACCTGCTCATGCGACTGCAAGAGGACGCAGTGCACTCTGGCGGACAGGTCCACGTGGTGCTCGGCAATCACGAGGTCATGAACCTGGTCGGAGATGTGCGCTACGTCAGCGAGGAGGAGTACCGGGCTTTTGCTTCGGAGGAAGACCCACGAGATCGCGCCCAGGCGTTCACGAGGCTGTATGGCAAAAAGAAACGAAAGGACGTCGACCAACAGGCTGTGCAGGACGAGTTCGACCGGACCTTCCCGCCCGGCTACTTTGGCCACCGCCGCGCATTCTCTGCAGAGGGGACCTATGGCGGTTGGCTGCTCGAGCAACCGATCCTCATCGTCATCAACGGGTTCGTCTATGTTCACGGCGGTCTCGCGCCGTGTCTGGCAGAGGTGGACCCGGAGGAGATCAACGATCGTGCGATCAACGAGCTGCTCCAGCTCCTGGCCGCCAAGGAGGTCCTGGTTGAGGAGCGAGTGCTGCCGCCCGAGGCCAGGTTTTCAACCCAGCACGCCCTCGCGTTGAAGACGGTGGAGCGCTATCTTCTGGGGCCGTCGCCTCAGATGCATCCGCTTTTCAGAGCGGCTCGGGCCTTCGTACTGCTTGGTGAGCAGGCTCTCACGCTGCGCACCGACGGGCCATTGTGGTATCGAGGCACCTCCCTGGGCCCGGAAGCCGAGGAACAGGTTGTCGTTACCGAAATTCTCGAGCACCTGGACGCGAACAAGGTCATGGTCGGCCACACGCCGACCCATACCGGACGCGTTTCGGTGCGGCTGGATGGCCGCGTCGTCAGGGCCGACACCGGCATGTTGGCAAGCCACTACAATGGGCGGGCTGCCGCTGTCATCCAGCAGAACGGATTACTGCTGGCGCTCTACCCGGGGGACGTCGTGCAGGTCCTGCCGAGTTCGACCGTCGAAGGGCCAGCGGAGACGAGAGTGGCAACGGTCGATCTCGAGAGCGTGCTGCGCGAGGCGGATGTCGTGTCGATTGAAGATGTCGGGACGGGCACCACGCGGCCGACGCTGGTGACCATGGCCCACGAAGGCGTGCTCTATCGGGGGATTTATAAGACCAACGAGGTCCTCGACGAAATCGCAGTCGATGGGGCGGGTCATGCGGTGACCGCCTCATTCCACAGGTACGAGTACGAAGTTGCGGCCTACCGCATTGCCAGGCTGCTCGGGCTCGACCAGGTCCCGGCCACCGTTCAGCGCCGAATCAACGGTCATGTGGGTTCGTTGCAGCTGTGGGTCGAGAACGCCGTCAGCGAGAGCAACCGGCGGGACGAAGATCTCCAACCTCCCGATGCGACCGATTTTGAGAGACAGACAGACCTCGTCTCGGTGTTCGACGTGTTGATTCACAATGTGGACCGCGACCTGAGCAATCTCCTGGTGACGACCGACGACTGGCGGCTGTGGATGATCGATCACGCACACGCCTTCGCTTTGACCACCGACCGGCCGCCCGGGCTCGAAAACGAGGACCTGCTGCTCGATGCGGAGATCGTAGAAAGGCTCCGGTCACTCGACGTTGAGGTCCTTCAAACCGAACTCGAGGGCTTTCTCAGCGAGGCCCAGATCGAAGCCGTGCTCGCCCGCAGGGATCTCATCATCGAGCCGTGGCAAGAGCCGGAACTTCAGCAGTAGACCACGAACCTCAGGGTGTCGAAGAACCCTGGGTCTTGTTCAAGGTGCTGTGCCGTTGGCTGTATGCGAAGTAGACGACGGCCCCGATGGCCATCCAGCCGATGAATCGGATCCAGGTAGCGATCGGCAGGCTGAACATCAGGTATCCGCACAGGAGGATGCCGATGCCGGGCAGGACCGGGGTGAAGGGAGTGCGGAAGGGCCTCTCCATCTCAGGGTTCTTGATCCTGAGCACGATGACACCGGCGCAGACGATGATGAAGGCAAACAACGTGCCGATCGAGCACAGCTCGGCCACCACGTTGATGGGTGTCAGGGCAGCGGCAACGGCGACGATGCAGCCGGTGATCCAGGTTGCGATGTAGGGAGTCTGGAACCGCGGGTGGACCTTCGCCAGTGCGGTCGGCAGCAACCCGTCCCGCGACATCGCGAACAGGATCCGCGGCTGGCCGAGCAGCAGGACCAGCAGCACGCTCGTGATCCCGGCGATCGCGCCGAGGCTCACAAGGGCACTCGCCCAGGGCATCTCCAGTGTGTTGAGCACCAAGGCGATCGGGTCTGCCACTCCGAGGTCCTGGTACGGCACGACCCCGGTCATGATCGCGGCGACCGCAATGTACAACGTGGTGGCGACCACCAGCGACACAATGATCCCGATGGGCAGGTCGCGCTGCGGTCTGATCGCTTCCTCGGCTGCCGTCGAGACCGCATCAAAACCGACATACGCGAGGAAGACGATCGCCGCGGCCGTCATGACTCCGTCAAACCCGAAGGGCATGAAAGGAGTCCAGTTCGCCGGGTTCACGTGTTTCGCTGTGAGGAGGATGAAAGCAATGATGATCGTGAGCTTGAGGATTACCACGGCCATGTTGAGCCGGCTGCTCTCCTTGATGCCGCGGACCAAAACCCAGGTAATGAAGAGCACTATGGCTGCCGCCGGCAGGTCGAGCAAACCCGGTTGCTCCGCGAATGGCGAGGCGGTGATCGCGTGCGGCACAGCGATTCCAAGGCTGCGGAAGATGTTGAGCAGGTAAGCAGACCAGCCGATCGAGACCAGGCTTGCGCCGACCATGTACTCGAGGATGAGGTCCCAGCCGATGATCCACCCGAAGATCTCACCGAGTGTTGCGTACCCGTAGGTGTAGGCGCTGCCGGAGACGGGAATCATTGCAGCGAGCTCGGCATAACACAGGGCTGAGCATGCACACGCCAGGGCCGCAATGGCGAAAGAGAGCACGATACCCGGGCCGGCGTGCTTGGCCGCTTCGACTCCCGGCAGAACAAAGATGCCGACGCCGATGATGCATCCAATACCGATCGCCGTCA
Organism: uncultured Thermoanaerobaculia bacterium; assembly: GCA_964497785.1. Classification (GTDB taxonomy): domain Bacteria; phylum Acidobacteriota; class Thermoanaerobaculia; order Thermoanaerobaculales; family Sulfomarinibacteraceae; genus CAZCEX01. Next base: position 8,532 of record CAZCEX010000081.1, read on the forward strand.
GGTCCCAGGCGTTGAGCACCTTTTTGAGCTTTCTCCCTTGTTCGTCGGTTTCGGCGACCATCATCGTGACCGGCTTGGTCCTGAAGAGTTTTTCTCTCATGTTCAGCGTCCTACCTCCAGTGTGCTGAGGGCCCTGCAATTGTTTGCCGTCCGGAGAAGGCGTTGGGCTCAAAATCCGGCGTCATGCTGCAGACTCCAGGGTGGACTGGTTGTTTGAAACCAGGAACGTCGTTCTCCTGCTCCACTGGCGGAAATGGTACTACATCTCCGTTCTTCTAAAAGTCTGGGTGGCGGGGGTTGCTGACGAGTGGGATGCCGACGAAGCTGATGTGGTTGGGCTCCCTGGTATGCTCGTGGGCAGCAGCGCTGTCATCGGTGATGGCGCGAATCGTGACGGAGGAAAACATGAGCGAGGAAGAGACCCTCGAGGTCGTGAACTTCACCTGTCGGGAAGAACAGCGTACGGCTCGCCTGATGGTCCGGGTACAGTGCAATGGCGACGAGAAGAAGGTCGTCGGCATCGAGTGCGATAACCCGAAGTTCCACTCCCTCGAGAACTGGGAGTGTTCGTGGCCGTGCTGGCAGGCCGTGCAAGCGGAGCTGGACAAGGACGGCTCAGACTGACCTGGACCGCATTGCTCCGCGAGGACCATCTTTGCTTCCTAAGACATACAAAACTGCCCAAATGTCATCCTGATTCGATGCTATTTCAGAAGCAGCGTTCGATTCTTCGGACTCGAGTTCGCGAGTAACAGGTCACGCAACTGCGTCCACTCGTCGACAGCTGTCGCCGCATCTTCGATGCGCACGCTGCGGCGGAGGAAGATCCCGTCGTCACCCTGTCCCACTTCCAGGTGAAAGCTCCCGCTGCTATTGCTGATCTCGGTCGCTTCGGGAACCGTGATGACCTCGAGTTCGCCGGCATCGAGGTGGACCTCGACGACCACTTCGAGGGGTGAAGGGAGATGCACAGTGGTTCCTCGGGTGTTTTCGTAGAGCGGTTCGGCGGCGTGCAGTGGGTCATTGAGCGAAGATGAGGGATCTCCGATCTCGAGGTGCAGGCGGTCCTGGGAGTCGCGCTCGCCTGCCTTCACCGAGAGGGCGAAGCCGGCGCGCACCGTCTCGGGTGTAAAACGCTCGAAGTTGATGGCCTCGACATGTGCACCCTTCAGGACCTCTCCGGTCAGGTTCTCGAGGACTTTTTGAGAGCGATCGGCCTGAAGACCCTGCATACGGGCGAAGGGCGACAGGACGCCGTCGGCGCGCAACATGCCCGTCCCCTCCCACGTCTCGTCGTCGTTGTTCCAATGAAGGTCGAGGCGAAGCTCGGCGCTATTGGTGACCTCGATTGCCCATTTGCCTGGAGGTTTTCCGAGTCGCCACAGGCTGCCGTCCGCCAGTGCGAGTGCGCCGATGGCGAGGCTGGAGTCGGTTGGGTCGTAGATGCCTTCAAAGCCGTCGCCGGCCACCCACAACAGGGGGCCTTCGAGGGAGGACAGGGTCGCCACCGCGTTGGGGAGGGCCACGTCCAGTGGCCGGCGGTAGGCAAGGCCGGTGTAGAACCCGGCGTCGCGGAATACGGTGGCCGCCAGGACGGCGCGGTCGAGGGCATGGGCATACGCCGTCGACCAGGTCTGGTGGGCCGGACGTGGCTGGACGAACCACTGCCGACCATAGTCAATGAAAGCGGTGGACTCGGCCACCCACTCAGCCAGTAACCCGGCGCGCTCGATCGGGCTGCGAGCTTCCTCGATAGCCTTTTCGACGGCGGCGTGACCCGCTTCGTCGAGCATCGCCGCGGCGTCGAGACGGGCGCTGAGCTCGTTGCCCAGCGATTCGGAATCCGCCCAGGTGGACCAGGCAACATACGCGACCTCGGTTGCAGCGGGCCGGGGCCAGGGCAGGGGATCGAGAGCGCGGGATCGGTAGGTCCACAGATGCAGGTCACTGGTCTCTTCATCGCTTTCTTCAGAAACCTCAACTCCCTCGGCGGCGATCACCAGTCCGTTGTCGGCCGGCGCTCCGAGCACGAGCTCGCTGATCAGAGTTGCATCCCTCTGGGCCATGGTGTGCACGCCCTCCATGCCGCCGGCGAAGGCATCGTGATCCTCGATGAGGTAGCGGGTCTCGATAATGCAGGGCAGCTCGACGCCGTCATGAAGGAGCATCGTTTCCCGCAGGTTCGTATAGTCAACGGCGTGGCCCAGGGCATAAGGGGTGGTCTCGACGACCGCTGTCGGTCCGCTTGCGGTCCATCGCTCATCCTTCGGTCGCCAGCTGCGCAGCGTGGCCACGGTCAGCGTCTGGCGGGCGCTGTCCCAGGGTACGCGCAGATCTGCGTAGCCGCGGATTCCACGAACGGTGCGGATCCATACGATCCGGTGGAGCTCGTAAATGCGGCGCTGGTCCCCAGTCCACAGCCGGCGTTCCTGCTGCAGAAGGATGACCGCATCCTCGGCCTCGAAATCGTAGAGCTGACGGGCCTCGTCGAGGAGAACGCCGATGTCGTGCTCGCCACTGTCGGAGAGAGGTTCGGCCTGGATTCCGGCGCCCGCCAGGATGGTCGCCAGGAGAACCGACAATACGGTTGAGAGCGTGCGGCGCGTCATGACGCACCCCCTTCCGGCGCCACTCGGATCAACGCAGTGCGCCACTCCTTGACGGCGTCCATGGCCTTGGTGAAGCCCGAGTAGCCGTCGGGCGGAATCTGCCGCCGCCGCACCTCGGCTGTTGCTTCGATGTGCAGCAGGCCGCTCTCGTCGTCGGCTTCGGCACTGAAGGCGGCGTAGGTCTCGTCGATCGCCGCCGGATCCGGGCTCTCGATCACGGTGAACCCGGTTGGCAGCTCGATGGTCTCGTCGATCGTCACGAGCTGGGTCATGTAGAGGAAGAGATCGGTTTCCCGCGTCTCGGCCCAGGTGCCGGCGCCGGCGCCGAAGAAGTTACGGTCCGCAGTGACCACTGCGAAAAGTGGGCTCGTGAACTCGAGGCCTCCGGCTACCGGCAAGGCCACGTCGGGCGCGCTGTAGTCGATCTCCAGCCACATGTCCCTGGAAAAATCGTCCACGGGGTGGAACGCCGAAGATCGGATCTCGATGTTGTCTGAGAATGAGGCCAGCAGGCCGGAGAGGCGGGCTTCGAGACGGTGTGCCGCCGTGCCGTAGACGAGGCGGCGAAGTCGGCCGTCGGATGCGCCGCTGGCTTCGAAGCGGAATGTACCTTCGAGGCCGCCGGTATCCGTGAGGCGTGCGCGGTGTTGGGCCACCAGAGCCGACTCCTCAGGTGGGCTGTAGTTGATGCGGTCCAGGGTCTCGCCCTCAACGGAGCCTACGAGATAGTGCTGCTCGGTCTCGAGCTTGGACCAGATGTCGTTGTTGTAGGGCACCCAGGTGGGGTCGTACATGACCCACTCGTCGCCCTCCTGGCGGGCTACCACGCAGTGGTTGAACTGGTCCGCCGG